>JABMNS010000166.1 GCA_013204445.1 Sphingomonadales bacterium | reverse complement strand
CCGGAAAATTCGCGCAAGGCCCAGACCATCGCGTCGAGCGGGTTGGTGATACAGATCACGAAAGCGTCAGGTGCGTTGGCCTTGATGCCTTCGCCAACGGCCTTCATCACCTTGAGGTTGATGCCGATCAGATCGTCGCGGCTCATACCGGGCTTGCGCGCAATGCCGGCGGTCACGATGATTACATCGGCGCCAGCAATATCGGCATAATCATTAGTGCCCTTGAGATTGCTGTCGAACCCGTCGACCGGAGCGGCCTGCGACAGATCGAGCGCCTTGCCCGCTGGCATGCCCTCGGCAATATCAAACAGGACGACATCGCCCATTTCCTTGGAAGCTGCGAGGTGGGCGAGCGTGCCGCCGATCATGCCTGCGCCGATCAGCGCAATCTTGTTACGGGCCATGTGGAAAATTCTCCTGAAATAGAGTCGAAAAAGGATATTATCGGAAGGATTAGGCCCCTAATAGGACAATTTCAACCGCAGATCGCACCATTTCGCCCGCTATCTTTGCAAATTGTTCGCAATAGCAATAATGAGCGGCCAATATACAGAAAATAGCCGTCACCCCTGCGCAGGCAAGGGCCTGAACCGGTCCAAAGCGGATGGCCGAGGATTGGGTTGGATAGCGGCTTTCGCTGCTATGACATAATCCCCCAAACATACTTCCAATGTTTCTAATCTTTTGCGTTGCAAAGTGAAATTGAAATGCCATGATACGGGTCTTGGGAGAGTCAAATATGCTGACAAAAGGCGACGATTATCCGCTGCACCAGACCCCCGAACCAATGGCGGTTTCCGGCGGTAACCGCAATTTCTATGACCGCTATTTCTTCAATGGCTATTCGCCAGACGGCAGCATCTTCTTCGCCGCTGCGCTCGGCATCTATCCGCAACTCGACATCATGGACGCCGCCTTTTGCGTGACGATTGACGGCAAGCAGCATAATCTGCGCGCATCGAAAAGAATGTCCAGCGAACGGCTCGAACTGACCGTCGGCCCAATCACCGTCACCATAGTCGAACCGCTACAGAAACTCCGCCTGACGGTCGCCGGTAACGACAGCCCGATCACCGCCGACATCAGCTTCACCGCCCGCCATCACCCGATCGAGGAACCCCGCTTCATCCGCCGCGAGGGCCCGCGATTGCTGATGGACTATACCAGAATGACGCAGAATGGCGACTGGTCGGGCACAATCACAGTCGATGGTCAGGATATCGATATCGGCAATTGTCGTGGCACCCGCGACCGCAGCTGGGGCATCCGGCAAGTCGGCGCAGCAGAGTCACAACCACCGCCGGCTGGTGAATTCCCGCAATTCTGGTGGCTCTGGACCCCGATCAATTTTGACGAGCATTGCGGTTTCTTCCACAGCAATGATGATGGCGAAGGAGAGCCATGGAACCGGCGCGGCGTGGTCGATGCGATCATCGGCAGTGCAACCGAGTTCGAACCCAAAGCGATCGATCTCAGCTATCACAGCGGCTCCCGCCGCATCAAGCAGGTACAACTCGATACCGGCAATGGAGCCCTCGCGATCACGCCGCGTACCGACGATCAGGCCCGGACTTTCTATATGTCCGGCCTCGGCTATCTCCATCCGGTCTGGGGCCATGGCATGGACCATGGCGATCTTGAGACCGGCTATGACGTCATCGCACTTGACCCAGAACCCGGTATCGACATGACCACCATCCATATCCAGGCACTCAGCGATGCGGTGCTGACCGTGGACGGTAAAGAGCATCACGGCATCGGAGTCGTTGAGCAACTGTTTATCGGCCCGCACGCCACCAGCGGCCTGACCGGCATCATGGATCCAGCAGCATGAGCGGCCGCTTTCCTATGCGTCCTGAAGAGTTCGAGACCGCGTTCATTGAACAGGTTTTTGCCGCTGTGCCGGGATCACTCAAATCACTAACCCATCAACCGGTTGGAACCGGTCAGGTCTGCGACAGCTATCGCTTCACCTGCGACTGGGCCGAAGGCGACCATCCGGCGACGTTCATAGCCAAATGCCCGAGCGCCGATCCGGTGAGCCGGGGGGCGGCCGCGATCTTTCATCTCTATGATATGGAAGTTGGCTGGTACCGGGATGTCGCCGCCGGTTCCGGCGTATGCTGCCCGCAATCCTATCATGCAGATATCACCGAAAATGAGCAGGAATTTGTGCTTTTACTGGAAGATATGGCCCCCGCCACACAGGGCGATCAGCTGGCCGGCGCGTCACTAGTGCAGGTAGAAACCACATTGGCCGAAGCCGCCGCGCTGCACAATGTCCAGCCAGGCCAGGGTTTTGAATCCTATAAATGGCTCCACCATAGCACCGGAAATAGCGCTTTTCTGGAGAATACGCTGCCCGATGGCTATCCGCTTTTCCGGCAAAGATTCAGCGCGCTTCTGTCATCGGATATATTGGATCTAGGGCAGGAGCTGATCGATCGCATCGCCCGATATGTCGCCCACGAACCGCCCGAACTGACGATCACCCATGGCGACATGCGGCTCGACAATATCTTGTTCCATGCCGACGGTCGGGTCGCGGCGCTGGTCGACTGGCAGACCTGTTCGCTAGGCAATCCGGCCAATGATATCGCCTATATGATCGGCACCAGTTTCGCCGATCCCGCCGACCGGTGCAAACATGAGAAAGCGCTGGTCGAAGACTATCTTGCCGCCCGGGCGCGGGCACCGGACTTCCAGACGTTCTGGGCCGAATATCGCCGCCACGCCTTTTCCGGCTTCATCATGGCAATCAACGCCTCGCTGCATGTCGAGCAGACCGAACGCGGCGACCGGATGTTCGCCGCAATGGCCCAGCGCCCGGCACAAATGGCGCTGGATCTGGACAGTTTGAGCCTGCTCTAACCGGCAAGCTCGCGGAGCATATCTTCCCAGACGTCAATATTCATATGAAAGCTTTCGACCGGGATACGCTCGTCCAGTCCATGCGCTCTGGCGTCTTCCGGGATCTTCAGCCAGACGCCGCTGACCCCATAGACCGGAATGCCGATGCCGCGGAAAAACACGCCGTCTGTCGCGCCGGTCGACATCGATGGCACAACCGCCATGCTGGGGAAGCGCTTCTGTATTGCATTTGTATAGGCCCCCACAACATCTGCGCGCAACGGACTAGCCGGCGTCGAAGCGCCAAAGCTATCTGACTGCTCTACCTTCACACCGACACCCGCAAGCTTCTGCAGCTCCGCCATCACATCGGCTGGTTCAACGCCCGGAAATATCCGGCAATTAACCGTCGCCTGCGCCAATTGCGGCAGCGCATTGTCGGCATGACCACCGTTTAATTTGGTCGCGACACATCGGGTTCGGGTCAGGCCCACTTCCTTGGGATCGGCCTCGATAATATCAGCTGCATCACCATCATTTTCATCCGCGAGCCAGCGCCGCATGGCATCCGCAACCGGCCCTTTTTCCTGTTCTGCCCGGGCGGCAAAATAACCACGCGTTGTCTCATTCAGCATCGGCGTGAACCTGTGCTGCTCGAGTCGCGTCAGCGCGCTTGCCAATTCGTAAATCGCATTGTCGGGGCGCGGCTTGGAACTATGCCCGCCTTTATTAGTGACCGTGAAACTATAGGTCCTATAGGTCTTCTCAGCGGTCTGCAAACCATAGCCCAGCGGCTTGCCGTCAGCGGTAAAACCGCCGCCGCCCGCATCGCTGTTGAGCGCATATTCGGCGCGCACCAGTTCAATCCATTCTGTCGATGCCAGGCGTGAACCATCGCCCGCCGTCTCTTCATCACCAGTGAACAGCACAATGATATCGCGCTTCGGTTTGAATCCGGCACGCTTCAGCCGGATCAGACTCATCACGATCGCGGTCATACCCGCCTTGTTGTCAACCGAACCACGGCCCCAATAATAGCCGTCTTTTTCGCGGAGAATAAACGGATCATCAGACCAGTCGGCACGCTTGGCTTCCACCACATCCATATGCGCCATCAGCAGGATCGGCTTGGCGGTAGCTGTCCCGTCAGCTGCCCAGCGCAAGATCATGCTTTCGGTCTCGCCATGTGGTTTGACCGTGATATCAGTCAGCCCCTCGGCGCTGAATTTGGCGGAGAGCAGTTTGACAAGGCGCGGCACCTCACCGCGACCTTCAACGGTAGGAATTTCAACGACCTGTTTGAACAGGTCCCGGGCCTCTACTTCCGGTGCCTTGTCTTCGTTAGCATGGGCGGCTGATGCCAGAAACGCCGCTGCAACCAATCCCGAAAAAATCCTCGTCTGCATCATCCCTCTCCTATGTTTTGCTTTCAGATCCATGTCCCAAAGCCAGATATTCATCCGATTGCATCTCGATCAAACGAGATGCAGTCCGCGCAAATTCAAAGCTGCCGTCACCTTCGGGGTAAAGCGCATCCGGGTCCGCGTCAGCCGCCGCCAGCAGCTTCACCTTATATTCGTAGAGTGCGTCAATCAAAGTGACAAACCGTGCGGCCTCGTTGCGATTCTCTTTGGAAAGCAACGGTATACCGACAATGAGGACGCTATGATAATGCCGCGCAATCGCCAGATAATCCTGAGCGCCACGGGCCTCCGCGCACAGCCGCTTGAACGAGAATACCCCGACGCCTTTTAGCGATTTCGAAACGGTCAGCTTCCGGCCGCCCTGCACCTCTATTTCTGCCGATGGAACATGTTCGCGGTCCTCGGGCGGATAGTCAGTCAGGCGGAAGAAGGCTTCGCTCAAAGCCTGTGTCGCGGTCTCCCCGTTGGGCACATGCCAGAGATCAACGCCGCCCAGCCGCTCGCGCCGGTAATCGGTCGGGCCATTGAGAGAAATCACATCCAGCCGCGTCTTGAGCAATTCGATGAACGGCAGAAAATGCTCGCGATTTAGTCCGTCCTTGTACAGATCATCGGGCGGCCGGTTGGACGTCGTGATGATCGTCACCCCCACCTCGATCAGGCCAGTAAACAGCCGCGACATAATCATCGCATCGGCGCTGTTGTTCACCACCATTTCGTCAAAGGCGAGGAATCGGGCTTCGTTGGCCAAAGCAGCGGCGACCGGGAGTATCGGGTCGCCGAGTTCCTTCTTGCGCTCATCCCGGATTCTGGCGTGTACATCCAGCACGAATTCATGGAAATGGGCGCGCTTCTTCCGCTTGATAGCGAGATTGTCGTAGAATAGGTCCATCAACATCGTCTTGCCACGCCCGACTCCACCCCACATGTAGACGCCCTTGGGGACTGCCGGTTTTTTGCCGAATCTGCGCCACAACAGGCCTTCGCGCGGCCGCATCGCTTCCAGCTCTTCCTGCAGACAAGCGAGGCGTTGCGCGCAGGCCTCCTGATCGGCATCGGGCTGGAGTTCCCCCTGCGCCATCAGCGCCTGATAGCGCTGATAGAATATGCTCATTGCAAATCGGTTTTCTGATTCGGGGCCTTTTTCACGATCGCGGTGAACGAGGCCATGTTATCCTGTCCGGCATCACCTTGTACCACCAGTCCTCGCATGAACAGGAAACGGCCGGTTTCACGGGCAATTTCGACCTGTGCCTCAAGCGGCTCGTCCAGCCTGGCACCGCCGATAAAATGAGTCTGCAACTCCAGCGTCACCGCAAATCCGGACGGACCGATATTCAATACCCGCATCGCGGCGAACAGCGAACAGTCAATAAAACCCATCATCGCGCCGCCATGGACAACATCGCCGAGATTGCGGTGCTTGCGTTCGGGAAACATGCGGACCCGGGCGATGTCTTCGCCCAGCCCGTCGCCACCGCGCCGGACAATCATCCGGCCGAGAAAGCTGTTGTAACAATCGGGGTCGGTCAACACCCAGCTATTCCAACCCGGATGTTCCGGATCGGGATCACTTATGACAAAATTGCGCGCGGTCTCGGCCATCAGTGCTTGCCGGCCGTCAAATTTCGCGGGATGCAGTCATCTTCTTGATCTCGGCGATCGCCTTGGCAGGGGACAGCCCCTTGGGACAGGCGTTGGCACAGTTCATGATCGTGTGGCAGCGATAGAGCCGGAACGGATCCTCCAGCTCATCGAGACGTTCCCCGGTCATTTCGTCACGGCTGTCCGCGAGCCAGCGATAGGCCTGTAACAGGATCGCGGGACCAAGAAACTTGTCACTGTTCCACCAATAGCTCGGGCAGCTGGTCTGGCAGCAAGCGCACAGGATGCATTCATACAGCCCGTCCAGTTTGCCACGATCTTCCGGCGACTGCAGCCGCTCCTTGCCCGATGGCGGCGGCGTGACCGTTTTCAGCCAGGGCTGGATCGAGGCATATTGGGCGTAAAAATGGGAGAAGTCCGGGACCAGATCCTTGATCACCTCCATATGCGGCAGCGGGGTAATCGTGACTTTATGTCCACAATCTTCAATCGCGGTGGTGCAGGCCAAACCATTTTTGCCGTTGATATTCATCGCGCAGGACCCGCAAATGCCTTCGCGGCAGGACCGGCGGAAGGTCAGCGTCGCATCCTGCTCCGACTTCATCTTGATCAATGCGTCGAGCACCATTGGCCCGCATTCATCCGTATCAATTTCGAAAGTATCGTAGCGGGGATTCTCACCCTTGTCTGGGTCATAGCGGTAGACTTTAAACGGCCGCTTTTTCCCACCGGTCAGCGCTTGATGCAACTCACCGGTTTTGCGGATCTTGCTATTCTTGGGGAGCGTGAAAGTAGCCATGTCTATCGGATTCCCTTTTTCTGCGTATGAGCATAACCAAGAAATGCTGCTATCTCAACCGTTTTGCACTGCAAAAACGACAGTAGCGCTTTCAAATCATGCAATCAGTTGTGGCGCTCAAAAAAGGCGACCATATCATCTAGCACCGGGGCCTTGTGACGAAACGGCTTGGCCAGCGCCATCATGATCTCGAGATGGTCAACATCGGGATATTCGACATATTCCGCATGACCGCCCGCTTCGAGGATCTTGTCGCGCAATATCTTGCTGTTGCGGGGCTTGACCTGGGTGTCATCGGTGCCGCTCGAAAGCCACAGCGGCGGCGCATCAGCGCGGACAAAATTGACTGGCTGGGTCATTTCCGGCGCAGGATAATCACCAAAGCTCTGCTTGGTCGATTCGGAGTCAAACGGGAAAAAATCATAGGGTCCGGCGAGCGCTGCCACGCCGCGGATCAGGTCCGGTGACTTTCCTTCCCGACCCAGCCATTGCGGGTCGAGTGCCAGCATCATCACATTATAGGCACCAGCAGATTGGCCAGACAGAAATATACGGCTCGCGTCACCGCCATATCTGCCGATATTATCGTCCACCCAGGCCAGCGCCTTCGCGCTGTCTTCAAGGAAGCCGGGAAAACGCGTTTTCGGGTAGAGGCGATAGTCGGGCAACACAACAATATAGCCGCGATTGGCCAGCGCCCGACCAGTGAAGGCATATTGGTCCTTGGCCCCGTCGCGCCAGCCGCCGCCATAGATAAAGACGATCACCGGGAGCGGTTTGGTCGCAGCGCTATCCGGAGTCCAGATGTTGAGTCCCAGGCCCAACTCCTTGTCGTAAATCTGATCATGCACCAACAGCTTCGCATTGCTGTCGCCCGGGATGACATCGTTGACCATATCCAGCTGCTTCGGCCCGGGCTGCGAGAGAAACCACCAAGAAAAGCCACCCAGGGCCAGCAGCAATACAGCGATCATGACAAACCATTTCATGGAAAGAGCCTTAGCCAGCCGCTCAGGCGCTGGCAATGGCGCTCCAGTCGATCGGCTGATGGCGATCAAGCGCGGCATCAGCGGCAGGCATGGGATATTTTAGGCCATTGCCGCAATTGAACAGCACCGCGCGGTCACTCTTGCTGATCAGACCATCCTCCAGCGCCTTCAAATAAGCGGCAGCGGTGGCGGCGCCTTCGGGACAGAGCAGCAGCCCGTCCTCCTGACCGATCCTTTGTTGCGCCGAGATTATCGCCTCGTCCTCGACCGCAATCGCAAAGCCTCCCGAATCACGGACCGCCTGCAAAATCAGAAAGTCGCCAATCGCGACCGGCACGCGGATACCCGCAGCCACAGTATGAGCATTTTCCCAAAGCGGCGCATGGTCGAGGCCCTTTTCCCAGGCATCGACAATCGGCGCGCAGCCGCTGGCTTGCACCGCAACCATTCGGGGGCGCGCCGAGCCGATGAAACCAATCGCTTCCAGTTCGTCAAAGGCCTTCCACATGCCGATCAGGCCGGTGCCGCCGCCGGT
>JABMNS010000165.1 GCA_013204445.1 Sphingomonadales bacterium | reverse complement strand
GTTCCCGGACGCACCTGCATCAATCCGATGGCATTGGCCGGGCTGACGACCTGGCTGCGGAAAGCGGATTCCTGCAACGTATGCGCATAGATGAGTGCCGGATCGACTCGCCAACCGCCATCGGGCTTCCATTTTGGCGCAGGAAAGCGGGCTTGGACATCGGGCTCCATTCCGCGCGGTGCATTATGGGAGAGCCACAGCTGGGTTCGCGGCAAATCCAGATCGCGAGCGAGTTTGATCAGGGCAGGGTGATCGCTGCCTTCTCCGAGCGTCGCCTGATGCCGAAGCACTTCATCCGCAAGCTGTTCTTCGCCAATTTCAACCAGGGCGATGGCAGCGCGAACATTTTCATGACGTTCGAGCGCGTGCCAATCCGATTTTTCAAATATTTCGGCAATATCCGATTTGTCCGGCTCCATGCCCAGCGTTTGGGCGGCAAGCATGCCGTAAAAGGTGTCATCTAGACGCGCTGCCGCCTGCAATTTGCCTTGTACTTTTTCCGGTTGACCACATTTTAAATCAGAACGAGCGCTCCAATAGAGGCCGGCAGCTTGCAGGTCGACATTAGCGGCCGACCGGCCGACTGTCTCAAAAGCGGAGCTGGCAGACTGGCAATCGTTCAGGCGCCATGCGGCCAGTCCAGCGACCCAATTGGCATGGTCGACCCATTCGCCTGCACCCTTTTGGGCTTGCCGCGCGAAGCGCAGAGCTGAAGCGTCGTCATTCTCAATATAATATGACCAGGCTATCCTTTGCTCCAGTTCCGTGCGTCCCTCCGACGTCATGTCCATGACGCTCGCGCTGAGCAATTCTTCTGCGCCTTGCGGATTGTCAGTCTTGATAAATTCAATAATCTGGCCGCGCACGCCATTTGCCGTGCCGTCTGAATCCACATCTTTTGGCTTTGACCGAATGGGCGAGCCAGGAACCCAGGACAAATTGCGTCGCTGTGGCAGGTTTGGCAGCAACTGAGCGCCGCGTTTCTGAGCTAACCGACCCAATTGGGCGGCTTGCGGTATCTGCGGCGCCTCATTCACCAAACCCAGCAACGGCCCGAGTTCGGCCCGTGGACTATTGGCCGCCAGAAAATATTCCGCCTGTGCGATCGATTTTAGCGGGCCGGTCGGCGCTGTATCCATCAGGTTTTTCGCAATGTCCCAATGATTGGTGCTCATCGCCGAGAACAGAGCGCGATAATGATCGGATTGCTGCTGCTTCAGCTGTGACGGGACATATTGAGCGATCGAGGCGCTGTTGAAGAGAACCGCCCCATCATCGGCGAGCGCGGGCGTTGCAACAAGAGTGAGAAGCGACGCAGTGAGTGCAAATTTCAGTTTCACGAGGCAGAAATCCTTGTCAGCATTTGCAGATCTTTCCAAGCTTCGGCCTTGAACAATGGCCGCTCGATAAGGATCCGCGGATGGAATGTTACGATCGCCTCTGTTTTTGATGCACTATGGTTAATAAATTGTTTATTTTTGCGGGCCGTCAGTAGATCTTGCCCAAAGATAATCTTTGCAGCGAGGTCGCCAAAACAGATCAGGCGCTTAGGACGGACCAGCCCAATGTGATGCAATACCCGTTTCTTAAGCGCCGGCCAATGTTGCTCGTCAATCCTGCCATCCATGGGAACCGATACGGCGATGTTCGCCAGATAGGATTGCTGCGAATCACATCCGATCGCGTACAACATCTTTTCGAGCAACTTCTGATTGTCGGTATTGAACAACTGTACATCGCCATTGCGGTTTTTTTCGGGGAGCGCGGAAATAACCATGACCTCCGGCTCCAAACCACCCTGTGGCGATACTCTATGCTTCGACCAGCTTCCTTCGATCAGGCCATTGTCCTGTGCCAGCCAATCGAGAAAATCCGGATAAGCGGCAGGTAGCGGTTCATCCTGTGCCGGAGCTTTAACCTGCTCCTGCACGCGTTCCGTAGCGGCTACAGTCGGGGGGGCTTCTTTCACCGTAGCAACAGTTTCAATTGCCAAAAGCGCTGCTGGTTGATCCGTATAATCCAGTTCGACACCAGCCAGCGACCACCAGTCTTGCAGGCTATGGATCATCGACTCTGCCGATGCTTTTGTCGTCCGTTCGGAAATTAAATTCATTCTTGCATAGAGTCATGAGTTGACGAATAGGTCAATTGGCGGGAAAGCAGGTTTCTGCCCAGCGGGTTGCGGTTTACGACAGGCCGAATGTACAAGCGAATAAAAGTAAGAATTGTAGGAAAAGCGACATGAGCGAACGAGAGTCAATGCCTTATGATCTGGTGATAGTCGGGGGTGGTCCCGCCGGTCTCAGCGCAGCCATAAGGTTCAAGCAACTGGCTGATGAGGCAGGTAAGGACCTGTCGGTATGCATATTGGAAAAAGGCTCCGAAATCGGCGCGCATATCCTGTCCGGTGCGGTCATCGATCCAAAGGCTCTCGACGAATTGATACCGGCATGGCGCGACGAGGACTGTCCGCTGGCAAAAACGCCGGTCACCGAGAACCATCACTGGATTCTCACGAAAAACAAGAAAATTTCCATACCTCATTTTGTCACCCCATCATTCATGCACAATAAGGGAACCTATACCGGGTCGCTTGGAAATTTGTGTCGCTGGCTGGGCGAGCGGGCCGAGAATATGGGTGTCGAGATTTTCCCCGGCTTTGCCGCTGCGGAAATATTGTACAATGAGGATGGATCGGTAAAGGGCGTAGCCACCGGCGATATGGGCGTTGCCCGCGATGGCAGCCACAAGCCGGATTATCAGCCTGGGCTCGAACTGCACGCCAAATATACTTTCTTCGCCGAAGGAGCGCGCGGCCATCTCACCAAGATTCTCAAAAACCAGTTCGCGCTCGATGCAGACAGCCAGCCGCAAATCTACGGCCTCGGCATCAAGGAACTCTGGGACATTGATCCTGCCAAGCACAAGCCGGGGCGGGTCATTCACTCGCAGGGCTGGCCGCTCAGCGAAGGCGCCAACGGCGGCGGCTTCATTTACCATCAGGCAGATAATCAGGTCGCGCTCGGCTTTGTGACCTGGCTGAACTATGAAAACCCCTATCTCTCGCCATTTGAAGAAATGCAGCGGTGGAAACAGCATCCTGAAATTCGCAAGATATTGGAAGGCGGCAAGCGCGTTTCCTATGGTGCTCGGGCAATTAACGATGGCGGGTTTCAGGCCGTGCCGAAATTATATTTCCCCGGTGGCGCGCTGATCGGCTGTTCTGCCGGATTCGTTAATGTTCCGCGGATTAAGGGCACGCATACCGCAATGAAAACCGGAATGATGGCGGCGGAAGCCGCGTTTGAAGCCATTGTCGCGGAACGGACAAGTGACGAACTCAGCGCCTATGGAACCGCCTATGAGAATAGCTGGGTCCGCGAAGAATTGCGCGTAGTCCGCAATGTCCTGCCAGCGGTCGAGAAATATGGTGATTTCCTCGGCACGATTTTGTCCGGTATCAATATGTGGGCCGAGCATCTCAAGATCAAAATGCCGTTCACGATGAAACTGCACCCCGATTGGTCGCGGCTGAAACGGGCGGAACATTGTGTGACGATTGAATATCCCAAGCCCGATGGGAAAATTACTTTTGATCGCCTGTCTTCGGTATTCCTGTCCAACACCAATCACGAAGAAGACCAGCCGGTACATCTGCAACTGAAAGATCCGAAAATTCCGGTCGACGTCAATCTTCCGGTCTTTGCCGGGCCTTCGGCACGCTATTGTCCAGCGGGTGTTTACGAATTTATCGAGGACGAAGCGGGTAAGCCGAAATTCCAGATCAACGCACAAAATTGCGTTCACTGCAAAACCTGTGATATCAAGGACCCGTCCCAGAATATCAATTGGGTTGTGCCGGAAGGTGGCGGAGGTCCAAATTATCCGAATATGTAGTCTCGGTGTATGTGCGCTGCTGGTCGCTGGGCAAGCCGTTTCGCCGGCGTACGCCAACCGCGGCGATGGTGCGGCTGCCCTGAATCGTTTTGTCGAGGCCCGGCTTGCTCAATCGTCCGATGAACTGCATGCTGCTGCTGCGATCTATGCCGAGAGCCTGAAAGAGCAGCCGGACAATGAACTACTGGCAAGGAAAGCTTACGTCAGCGCCATAGAAGTTGGCGATTTTGATTTGGCGGTGAAATCCACCCGGATCATGCAACTGCGCGGCAAGGGTGATCCAGGAATGCTGCTGTTGCTCTATGCGTCGGCTTTTGCGCAGCGCGATTGGAATGGCGCCGATCTGGCGATTGTAGAACTGGAAGCGCTAGAGAATTTCGCCTTCATGCATCCGTTCCTTGAGGCTTGGCTGGCAACCGCAAGAGGTCGAGATGCCACCGCCGCCCTTTCGCGGGCACAGACCAATGGGACCGCCAAATATTATCTTGAAGAGCACCTCATATTGAACAAGTTGGCGAACCGGCAGGAAAGCCAAGCTCTCGCTCTGCTGACCGGGCTTGTCGAACGCAACGAATCCCGAATGGCGCCGTTGCGTATAATAGCGGCTCGGCATTTCTGGGCGAAGAATGACACGGAAACGGCAAAGAAAATCTTGAAATTTCAGTCATCGGGACCAGAGCAAAGATTGCTGCAGCAGATTGAGGCCAATCAGCGACAGGGTGTTGGACAGAAGGTCACGTCATCCATTGGGCTGGCGTTTCTGTTTCAAAGACTGTCGAGCGATGTCGCGGCGCAGCGGGCCGAGTTTCTGTCTCAGGTCCTGGCACAAGCCAGCAGCTGGATAGCGGGCAAATCAGATTATGCACATCTGACACTTGGGCGAGCTTATGCAACCGCTGCAAGTCATGATCTGGCGGTGGCGGAATATTCTCAGATCGGCCGCGAAAGTCCATATTATCTGCTCGGGCTGAGTTCGGAGATCGCTAGTCTTGTTGCAAACAGCCATTATGATCAGGCGATTGCGAGGCTGGACACGGCCTTGGAATATAATCCTGATGCTCCCGAACTTTACATATTGAAGGGCCAGTCCCTGCAAGCACAGGGCCAAAATGGAGCCGCGGCCAGCGCTTTTGAATCGGCAGTTAAACTGGGTGAAAAGCTTGCGCGATCAAACGCGCTTATGGCCAATTACTGGCTCGCACTGGGCGGTGCGCAAGAGCAGGCCGGAATATGGCCGGAAGGCTTGCAATCGCTAAAAAAAGCCAACGAATTGCTGCCCAATTCGCCAACCATCCTCAACTATCTCGGATATGCCCAACTCGAACGCCGGGAAAACGAGAAAGATGCCGTCGCTGCGATCCAGCGCGCGCATGAATTGCGCTCTAACTCCCCGGCCATCGCCGATTCCCTCGGTTGGGCCTATTTCATCACCGGCGAGCATCAGCGTGCCGTTACCCATTTGGAAAGCGCCCTAGAAGGCCAGCCACAGGATCCGACGATCAATGAACATCTGGGTGATGCCTATTGGACCGTTGGCCGTCTATATGAAGCGCGCTATGCTTGGAAATCGGCAAAATTATTCGCAGAGGATGAGGATTCGCTGCGTCTCGCCAGTAAAATAGACTTGGGTCTCCGGCCCGATCTTATATCGCCCTGATGTCCGATCCAGTTTTGGGCGCAACCGATAGCGAAATAGCCTATACAAAAATAAATCTGGCGCTCCATGTCCGCAAACGGCTACCAAACAGCTATCACTCCATTGAAACGATATTCGCCTTTATCGATACTGGTGATCTGATTTCGGTTCAGCCGGACGAGAGCGTGACTTTGGCAATAAGCGGTCCCTTTGCACAAGGGCTGAGCAAAACCGATAATCTTGTGGTGCAGGCGGCCAAACGGCTCGCCGATATATCGAATGTGAAGCTTGGCGCTCGCCTCCATTTGGACAAGCGGTTGCCAGTCGCCTCGGGGATTGGCGGAGGCTCGGCCGATGCCGCGGCGACGCTGCGCCTGCTCAACCGTTTCTGGGGGCTGGATCATTCGATTGCAGCGCTGGCCGAAATCGCAGGGCCATTGGGTGCAGATGTCCCTGCCTGTGTGGTCAGCCAGACCTGTCGCGGCATCGGCATTGGTCATGACCTGGTCCGCATCCCTGATGATGATTTGCGCGACTGCACTGCACTACTGATCAATCCGCTTGTTCCGGTGTCAACCGCCGACATATTCGCCGCTTGGGATGGTGTTGATCGCGGCGCTCTGGAAAGCGGGCCGGTCATTCCGGTGGCCCAAAATGGCAGAAACGATTTGCAGAAACCGGCCATCGCGCTGGTGCCAATATTGATCGATGTGCTGCAACTGCTGGAAGAATGTCAGCCGGTCATCGCCCGGATGTCCGGGTCCGGGGCAACCTGTTTTGCCTTGTTTGATAGTCTGGCGGCGGCCGAAAATGCCGAGCAGCAATGTGTGCGGGCGATGGACGGGATATGGACGTTGATAGGACAATTTCGATGACCGAAGCTTTTAAAATATCCGGTATTCCCTCGGAAGGCGGCGTGCTGATCGTGGTCGATCATGCCTCCAGCCATATCCCCGACGATATCGATCTTGGTATTTCGCCGCAATATAAGGAGGACCATATCGCCTATGATCCGGGCATTGCGCAAATTGCCCGGCTAATGACGGATAATAGCGGTTATCTGGCGATTCTCAGTACGAATTCCCGGCTGATTGTTGATCTCAACCGGTATCCTGATGAAGCCGCCGTTATCGTGGAACGCAGCGATGGCGTCGAAATCCGGGGCAATCGTCTTTCCGCCGAGGACAGGCAAGCCAGGCTGGATCGCTTTTTTACACCTTATCACGACCGGGTAGCGGCTTTGATTGCGGCCTTGAAGCCAGCCTTCGTTGCTTCGCTGCACAGCTTTTCACCTTCGCTCCGTTCCAACCCGCAGCTAAAACGTCCGTGGGATATGGGAATCATGTATAATGAATATCAAACGGCCTCCCGCCTGGCGCTCCAGTTTCTTGGAGAAGAGGCGGAATTAAATGTTGGCGATCAGCGGCCCTATTCGGGCAAGGATTTGAACGCGACTATGAACCGCCAGTGCGAAGCGATCGGCCAGCCCTATATTGGTGTCGAGATCCGGCAGGATCTGATCCGGGCAGAGGCAGGACAACGGAAATTTGCAGATATTTTATTGCGTAGTTGCGATAAAATAAGAACGGCTCTTGCTTAACCGCCAGAGTTTTGGAAGGACATCCTGGAAATTGCCATATTGGAAGCCAGAATGACCCAAAGATTCGATAAATCTCGATTGCCAAGCCGCCACGTCAGTGTCGGACCGGAGCGCGCGCCCCAGCGCAGCTATTATTATGCCATGGGAATGACCGAAGAGGATATCGCAAAACCCTTCGTCGGCATTGCCTCGGCGGGTAATGACAGCGCTCCGTGCAACACCTTACTCGATGGCCAGGCCGATATCGCGCGCGAAGGCGTGATCGAGGCGGGCGGCACGCCTCGTCGGTTCAATACGATCACCGTCACCGATGGCATCGCCATGGGTCATCAGGGCATGAGGGCCTCGCTGGTTTCGCGCGAAGTGATCGCCGACAGCGTCGAGTTGAGCGTTCGCGGTCACTGTTATGATGCGGTCATCGGCTATGCCGGCTGCGACAAGAGTCTGCCCGGCATGATGATGGCGATGCTGCGACTCAATGTGCCGTCGATCTTTGTCTATGGCGGCTCGATTCTTCCCGGACGGTTCCTCGGCAAGGACGTAACCGTTGTCGACGTGTTCGAGGCGGTGGGACAGCATAGCGCCGGCAATTGCCCGTTGCAGGAGCTGATCGAGCTCGAAAAAGTCGCCTGTCCGGGGCACGGTGCCTGCGGCGGTCAATTTACCGCGAACACAATGGCCTGTGTCGCCGAAGCCATCGGCCTGTCGCTGCCAAACAGCAATATGGCGCCAGCGCCTTATGAAACCCGCGATGATATGGCCCGGGCGGCGGGCCGTCAGATCATGAATTTGATCGAGCTCAATTTGCGGCCGCGTGATATCTGTACTAGAGATGCGTTCATCAACGCCGCACGAGTGGTCGCCGCCACCGGTGGATCAACTAACGCCGCCTTGCACCTGCCAGCTATGGCTAGCGAAGCCGGTATCGAATTTGATCTGTTTGATGTCGCCGAGATTTTCAAAACCACGCCCTATCTGGCAGATCTCAAACCCGGCGGAAAATATGTCGCCAAGGACATGCATGATGCCGGCGGTGTCTATATGCTGATGAAGACGATGATGAACAATGGCCTGATCAATGGTGACTGTATTACGGTGACCGGGAAAACCCTGGGCGAGAATATCGACGAAGTCGTCTGGAACCCGGATCAGAAGGTCATCTATGATGTCCAGCATGCCATTACCGCAACCGGCGGCGTTGTCGGCCTG
>JABMNS010000164.1 GCA_013204445.1 Sphingomonadales bacterium | reverse complement strand
CCCCTAGATGGATGACCTGATTTGGTCAACATAGTTTTTCACTTTTTGTTTCAAAAATATTCGTAATTGGGCGCAATGACGACGTTTCCGGCGATAGAAAGGCATCAAGACCCCAGCAATATGTTGAATGACCCTGCCCCATTAGCTAACGATAGCAATTTTGGAAACCGCTTAAGAAGCGCAGTATTTTGGCGTTCGGGCACGCAAATTATCTTCCAGAGGGTGACCTAGGGCTCGACCCTGGCGGTTATCCGGCTGCTCAATCCTGCCGATTATGGCGTTTTTGCGATGACTCAGGTCGTGATGGTTTTTCTCACCTTCATGAGCGGCTATGGATTTGCCAGTTTCCTGGTTCAGTCCGAAACTGTGGATAAATTGCGGGTTCGCCAGACGTTTGGCCTGCTGATTCTCCTCAATGTCGGGATCGCCCTGCTGCAATTGCTTTTGGCTACCATAGTAGCAGACTATTATAGGCAGCCAATAATTGAAGATATGCTCCATCTCCAGGCGATAATCTTCCTCGCATTGCCCTTCATTATACTGGGAGAGGCCCTACTGGCGCGCGAACTTGAATTCCGCAAAACCGCCATCGTCAACCTTTTGTCCGCCATGGTCTCTGCCTCCGTCGCTTTATATTGTGCGCTCCAGGGCTATGGCGTCTGGACACTGGTACTTGCCCCCGTGTCCGGTTTCTGGGCGAGAGCGATTGGCATATTCTTTTTTGCCCGGCTTTATTTGTGGCCTAGCTTCAATTTCAAAGGCATCAAGGAAAATTTGACCTTCGGTCTCGCGTTGCTTGGCAGCCATATGTTCGGGACCATCCAGAGCCAGTCCGACATATTCATTGCTGGCCGGACACTCGAACCGCATGATCTCGGTATTTATGCTGAAGCGATGTTCTTCACGACGATCCTCACCGCCAAGTTCATACCGCCTCTCAATGAAGTTGCATTCCCGGCCTATGCCAAAATCCAGTCAGACCCCGCGTCGATGCGCTATGCTTTTTTGAAGGCCGTCCGGCTAATCATGCTGATCAGTTGCCCGATCTATCTTGGAATGAGCGTTACAGCGGCGCCTTTGGTGCAGACAGTTTTTGGACCGGAATGGTCGGAAATGGCTCCGTTTGTTGGATTGCTTGCCCTTGCCATGCCATTCATGAACCTACAGATTATCTTTGCACCTGCGATCAATGCATTGGGTCGCCCGCAAACGACGCTGCGGATTTAGATGTTCGGGGCGTTCACCATGCCGCTCATATTCCTGGTGGCAGTCAATTGGGGAACGATGGGGCTGGCGATCGGCTGGCTGGTCGCATTCCCAGTCCTTACCGGCCTTACCTTCTGGATGAGCCACAAGAGAATCGGGATTACATTGCTTGAATTGATCGGAGCCGCTGCGCCAGGCCTGTCGTCAAGCATAGCCATGACAGCAGGCGTATATGTTGCCTCCCAAACAATACCGGGAATGGAAGCCTGGCCGGTCTATGCTCAACTCGGGACTCTGGTAGCCTGCGGGTGTATCTTTTACACCGGACTTCTGTGGTTCTTGTCACCGGCTACGTTCAAGGAAATATATTCATTCGTGATAAGCCGAAAAGTTAAACCCTCGGCCGCTGTTTGAGCCACACGATTCATTCGCCCTGTGTTGCGGCCGAGACATTTGGGCGTTTAGTTCCTATTGCGCTTCACAATATCGCTGGACTGAAAAACGCTGGCAGGAGAAGCGGATATCAAGCCCCCTGACAAAAGCGGCTATTTGGATACGGAACTCTATCCGGTAGACTGAAGAAATGACGCATATTCTCTCGCTCGCTGCCGGAACCTTGCCGGAATTCCTGCCTCAAAAGGTTGCATGCGCTGCCGGGCAAGCCGGTTTCAGCCATACTGGCTTCACGATCGAACCAGAAAAATGGAACCAGCAAGCCAAGCGCGCAACACTCGATGCGATCCGGGCGCATGAGCTCTCGGTGCTGGATGTCGAAGTCGTGTGGATAGCTGAAGGTGGAAAGCTGACGGATGATCACAAATGTATCATCGACGCCGGGCTGGAACTTGGTGCTGCCAATGTGCTGGTGGTCAGCTCGGAACCGGACCATGACAGGACAGCCGACGCCTTGCGCCAATTATGCCTGTGGGCAGCTCCCGGCAATATGCGGGTAGCGCTCGAGTTCCTGATGATCACCGCTGTACATTCGATGGATGAAGCCCTCGACATCATCCGGAAAGCCGGCCACCCGGCCGCCGCCTTGCTAATCGACACGCTCCACTTCCAGCGCGCCGGGCATAGACCTGAAGAACTGGCAAAGATGGAAACATGTTTATTACCCTATACGCAGATCTGCGATGGCAATCTGGACTGCGATAGCAGTTTCGAGGCTTATCTGGAGGACGCCATCGATTTGCGCAGCTGTCCCGGTGAAGGAGCCTTGCCCGTGGCCGATGTCATAAAGGCGTTACCAAAACACATAGCGCTCAGCCTAGAAATCCGTTCCAAAGCCTATCGCGATCAATTCCCCGATCCCACAGACCGCGCGATTGCAGTGCGAAACGCTAGCATTGCCTATCTGAAGCAGAATGGCATTTCGGTGCGCTAGGGTCAGGACCTAGGCCGACTGGATATAGTCTCGCATCGCAGCCGCTTCGCTTTCGATTCTATCGATCCGGTATTTGACTAGATCGCCGATCGAGACAAAACCGATCAACTTGCCATCTTCCACAACCGGCAAGTGACGAATGCGTCTTTTGGTCATCAGCGACAATGCGCCAATCGCACTCTTGTTCCGGTCCACGAAAATCACATCGGATGTCATCACTTCGCGCACCACATGATCCATCGCGGCATGGCCATATTTCCGAATCGAATGGAGCACATCGCGTTCGGAGAATATGCCTATAACCTCTTCACCATCGAGCACAGGAAGGGCACCGATGCGCTTTTCTGCTAATATTTCAACTGCCTGCGAAACCGACATATCTGCAGTACAACTATAGATTTCGTCGCTGCGTCCCTGCAAAATCGAATGAATGGTCATCATACCTCTCCTCGGCTCTGATTCTGTTTATTGCATGTCTATAACATATTTTTGAAAGTCATTGGACTTGATGGTAACAGGATTCCCGTCCAATGCACTGAAAACCAACGGAGTCCCCTTTGCCCCAGCCTTCCCGCCTTGATGATCCGCTTTATGCCAGCATAGCCTGGGCTCGCTATTGGCGATTGATGCGCGGCATGGCCATGTTTACGCTGGTTTGTGTCGCTGTCTCCTTGACCATTTTGTTTTACCTGCATGGCTGGTTGTCGATTCACATGTATATCGCAACCGCCGGCGGCGTGGCGTTCGCATTGATGTTGATGGCGGCATTAATGGGACTGGTGTTCCTGTCGAGCGGCACCGGTCATGACGAATCGATTGATGATCCGGTATCAAGGAGTCTCTATCCTGATGAGTAACGATGATCTGCCCGCACTGGCGAATATGCAGCCGGTATTACGGGTTGCGCCGCAACCTCGTGATCTGAACAATAATGGCCATATATTTGGCGGCTGGGTGCTATCACAAATGGATATCGCCGGCGGGATCATGGCGGCAAGAGTTGCGCGCGGATCAACCGCGACGGTGGCCATCGAGGCCATGGAGTTTATTGCACCGATCCTGTCTCGCGACCTGATATCCGTTTACGCTCGGGTGGAACGGATCGGACGGACTTCGATCGCGATACGGCTGAATGTGATCGCATCGCGCAATCTCGATGAAGAGCAGGTACCCGTGACCAGCGGCCTGTTCACTTTTGTGGCGCTGGATGATAATCATCATCCAAGAACAATTCCGAAAGAATCGAAGGAAAAATATCTGAGTTAAGTCAGTTTTCTGAGCGCTGAACTGCGTAGGTTAGGGTTTTTTCGCTTCCCGCTGTGACAGTGACGCGCCAAAGCGCCATGCCATTTTTGCGAGATAGACGGCTGCTCGCTTTGCTCAGTTTTTGATAGTCATCAACATCAATGGAAATTTCAACGGCAGCAGAGAGATCAGACGCGTTGGTTATCTTGAGCCTGAACCGATGAGGGCTTCGATTCTTGCTATCATCCGTCCCCAGTTGCTCAACTTCGTATCGGACCAGCGCGCTTTCACTGATGATGGTTTCGGCTTCCTCGCCAATTGCCTTGTCATCTATGCTGCCTTCACCAACCAGAAGTCTTGCGCCCTGGACAGTTTTAAAGGCAATCAGATTGCCGGCGGGCAGCGGCAATCCCAGCTGGTTACGTTCTTCGTTTATAAAACGCAGCACCGTCTCCAGAGACTTGCTCCCTGCAGCTCTATCGGCCCGAATTTCGCCTGAATAGACTTGCTCAAAAGCTACAGCTTCTTTCACAAACATTGCGACCTGCTTCTGACTTTTCGATGCAAATGTGACGGGGGCCGGAATGCGATATAGCTTCAAATCCCCCAGATCTTCCTGCACAGCTGTCATCATGCTGCCGGCATCAATAACGATTTCATCGGATTTCTCCGCCATTGCCATCATCGGAGCGGGCATGGCCTTTCCCATATATCGGTCTTCGATCCGCGCACGTTCATAAAGCTGCAACGCAACATCACTGGTCGTACCCTGTGGCCAACAGCGCAGGGAAATTGCTCCTCCGGCGATAGCATCATCAATGTCGTCATCTTCTCTGTTAGGCCGTCCCGCCACGGTTTGAGTCTGGGCATCGACGAAGGACGTTTCGTCACCATTGGCCAATGTAACCCAGGAAAACAGGTTCATGGTCCGGCCATCATCGGCTATGTCGGCGACATAATTGGCCTGCCAGTCAAAGCCGCTCGCGAGATAGGATAAGGTCACGGTCGCTGACGTAGCCTTCTCTACCCGGCTTTTCACCGATAACGTCGGCTTCGCTGACAGTCCTTTGGGAATGGAGGGATAGACAATCGTTTCATTCAAACCGGTACATTGCAGGGCTTCAAAGCCCTCCCCTGCTTGCACCACCATGCCACCACTGGCATCCGTGCGAACTTGTGCTTCATATTCGCGGGTTTTGCCGGTCGCCACACTCGTCCGGCGAATCGTTACCCAGCGGCCCAGATAAGCATTGAGCAGCGCCGACGGCGACAGCAGCGCTGCATCTCGGTTTTTCTCAATCACCCCGTCGGGCAATCCCGTGACAATGGCGGATTGCGGGATGATCCCGCCCGCCACGCCTTCAAAACGCAAATCAACTTCACCAGCCGGAAGCGCCACAGTGCGTTCCTCGGTAATCAAAGCATAGCCGCCCAGATAGTTCAAATTCATACCATTGTCGCTTTCGCGATCAGAATCGCGATAGACTGTAACCGATAGCGAAGAAGGAGCATCCGATGTCACTACATGCCGCGCGACATCAGATTGGGCGTTCGCCGGAACAGGCCCCAACATGAAGAGGACCGCAAATAACGCCCACCGCATCATGCTCTAAAACCGGGTCTCGAACACCGCGGTCACCGTCTCGCGGCCATTTGCGGAGACCGGCACTTTCCAGATCACGCTATCGGAAGAGCGACGCGTGCTTTTCATGCTCTCATCGACGATTTTTGTATCGTCCCAATAGAAATCCAATCCGTTCTGGATCAGGGAGACTGTCACAGAGCCCGGACGCGCATTGCTGAGTTCATAGCTCATGCTGGTGCGCCATTTGCTCGGAGACAAACGCCGCCGCTCCGATACCGTCGCCTTTACCTTCACATCAAAAGCCTCGCCTGTTTTCAGTCCGAGTTCCGATCCCATCGGCGTGTGGCCAATGCCATTTTCGCCGATAAATTGCGGCTGGCCAGAGACATCTTTCATATAGACCCGGACGGTTCCGGCTGGCAGCGCGTCACCCAGACCGCCGTCGCTGGACGAGCTTAATTCCAGCACTGTCGCCGCGCTTTGCGGCTCATTTTGCGAACCCAGCCAGCGGTTGGCATATTCGTAGGTTTTCTGAACCGGCGCGCCGGTCACATCAAGAAAACTGACTTGCTTTGTCTGGGCATTGGCGATGGTCGTGCGCGCCGCCAGCGGATAAAGATAGAAATCACCAAGTGATTCCCGGTCAGCCGTTTCAATCCCGGCACTGCGAATATTGCTGCGGGATGGGTAGTTGCTTCCACCATTGATATTGGGCGTTCCGGCAACCAGCAAAGTTTTGGCATTATCGAAGGTCGTGCCGGTATTGTTTGTCAGTGTCACCCAGCCCTGGACATCCATCTTTCCTGCCTTCTCATCGAATAAGGCGACATAGTCGGCTTTCCAGCCCATGCCCGATGTCAGATAGCTGAGCTGCGCAGGGCGTGTGCCAGCCCGCGAACTGTTCAACGTTACCGACAAGGTTGGCCTAGGCCGCAAATTATTCGGGACTTTGTCAAATATCACCCGCGTCGGCAGTCCGTCATCGCGAAGCACCTCGATCCGGCTGCCAATTTGCAGCACAACGCCGCCATTGGCGGCCAAAACCTTGGCGCGCTCCCGTGTTTCGGCTCCGGTTGCCGGATTGACCCGCACAATCGTAACCGTTTCACCAACCGCCTTTTCCATCAACTTGGACGGAGACAGCAAATCATAGTCGAAATTTTGCTCGATGATCCCGGTATTGGCGGCACTGAAACCGACCGTCTCTGGACGAATCTGCCCCGAGACGCCAGGAAAGTCCTGAACAGATCGGCCAGCCGGAATATTCAGCTGCCGGATATCCTGCACCAGCGCTAGATTGTCATTGTAAATAGTAACCGAGACATCCCCCTGCCCCGCAGATTGACTGATCGCAGGGGAAGCCGCGGTCGCGAGCAATAATCCAGTAAAAGCAAAAACCCGCATATTCTCTCTCCCCTATCGAACCTGGACGCTAACGCATTGGAAATGAACCTGAGCTAAATATCTATTGCAGCAAGTTCGAACCTTCGAGCGGCGCCAGCCAGCGCAATTTTACCCCGGCACCTGGAACGACCATATCGGATTCCTCGGCGACCGTGATATTTTTGGCTTTCAAAGCGTCCCTTGCCACCGCCCTGTTCGGGGTTGCCCCGGTCATGCCCAATGGCAAGCCGATCCGCTCGGAGGCCCAGACTATCAAATCCAGATTGCGGATCGACGTTGGCGACACCGCACCATCTGTGATAATCAAATCCGGCAAGGTGATGGCTGGCGGCTACAATTTTATGGTCCAGTTTTTCGCTCCGGCGGCAACCCGCTGTTCGAGCGCATAATAGGATTCCAGCGACGCACCGGGGAGCGGTTTTGCATTGACCATGGCACGCCGCTTGCTCGTATCGAGCGTCACGTCATCCACCGAAACCCCTGCGATCAAGGCGAGATTTTCTCGCAGCCGGGTAACCTGAATTTCAGCTTGCTGGGCCTGCTCTTGCATTTTTGCGGCGGCCAGTTCGGCTGAATTTGCATCTTCACCAGTTTCCACTTTGAACTGTTCGACGTTCACAGCGATCGGTTGTCCCAACATTCTACTCAAGACTCTTGAGCTTTGTTCAGCCGCGCCTGCAAGGATCTTGGGCGTGAATACCGTCGCATTGATGACGATTGGATCTGCGTCGAAATCTATCTCTATTTGCGATACGCTCGCACGTTTGCCAAATTGATCCTTGATATAGCCATTTGCCGACCGCGAGACATTGGCTTCCCAGGCTATTTGTCGCAGTGAAAGGCCGAGCGGGATGGCAAGCGCTATGAAAATCACCGCCATCGCGGCTATTTGAAACTGCGATTGTCGTTCCGACAGATAAGAGCGAAAACCATACAGCCAGGCCATCGCAGTCGCGGTCAGTGCGATCGTCATCAGGTTGGTGAAAAACAGCAGCAGCGAGCCGCCAAATACAGCCCAGTTAAAGGTCGCCAATCCAAATCCGACAACGGCAAGCGGCGGCATCAGGGCTGTGGCGATAGCAACACCAACAATGGTTCCCATCCGTCCGCGGATCATCGCATAGGCACCCGCCATCGCAGAGAAAAGCGCAACCAATAGATCAAAAAGATTCGGCCGGGTGCGCGCTGCGATTTCGGCGGTGACGGTTTGCAGAGGGGACATGGTCACCACCAATCCGGCAAACAAGATCGAGATTATCGTTCCCAGGACAATCGCCTTTCCGCTCTGTTTCAACCAAGCAGAATCACCGACTGCAAGAGCAAAGCCCGCCCCGATTATTGGCCCCATCAATGGTGAGAGCAGCATTGCGCCAATTACGACAGCTGGAGACGAAAGGAGTAGACCCAGAATTGCGATACCGGCCGACATAGACGTCATAAATGCAAAATGGGGGGTAAAGCCGCTGTCTTCCCGCACTTTGTCGATTACCGCCTGCTGATCAACGCCTCCGCGGACCGAGACCCGCCACCAGCGGCGAAACAGGCGAATGCTGCCGGCAACTGGCGCGAGTGGGCCGGATGGCCGTTTTGACTTTTCCGGACTCACCATATTCGCCTGATCGTCTGTCATAACAGTGCTTTAGCGTTTCGGAACGATTACGAATAGTTAAACATTACCGGCCGCACAATTGAATAATGAAGGATTTTGTCTTTTATCATGAAACCGTATCACCTATATAGATCACGGCGGCTATTCTGCCGCGCCAATGAGCCTTTGCAGGAGCCAGTCCATGCCCCGTCCAGAAACCGACATCGCAGCCACGCGATCCAGAATTATCGCTGCCGCCGACCATATGATACAGGAGAAAGGTGCGATCAGCTTCACGATGACCGATCTCGCGACGGCAGTCGGCATGTCGCCATCGAATCTCTACCGCTTTTTTGAGAGCAAGGACGCGCTGGCCGAGGCTATGGCGGGAGAATGGTTTGCGGAGCTGGAAGTGATTATGGAAGAGCTGGTTTTTGCGGACATGCCGGTTGAAGAGAAGCTCTATCAGTTTTTTGCCAGCCGTCTGGTTGTCAAGCGGGCACGCTTTGAAGATGATCCAGGACTGTTTGACTCCTATATGGAATTGGGTGACGAACATTTTGAGGTGATCAAGGGCTATGTCGATCTGGCCGATCACTATATGGCCTCGATCCTCGCCGAGGCGATGGAAAAAGGCTATTTCAAGGGACTGGAGCTCGATACGGTCGTATCTTTGGTGAACACCATGATGCAGCCATTTTGTAATCCCAAGCTGATGATGCAGATGATGCATCTGGCGACTGAAGAGCGGCTGAGGATCGTGATCAGCACCATCCTGAACGGCTTGCGGGCCCAGGCTGAACAGCCGACCGCCATGCGAGAACTCCATATTGCCCGCTAGGTATCGGCGGCTAGCCACTGTTTCATCATCGCGGGCGGAGGAGATGGATGCATTTCCGTTTCGTCCAGCGCGGCCAGTGCGCGTTTGCGATCCGCATCGGTAAAACTGCCGGTGGTCAGGCAGAATTCGATCATATTGCCATTGGGGTCGCGTGTGTAGACCGAGTGGCACCAATTGTGGTCGATCTCCAGCACATCCAGTCCGGCAGCATTCCATTTTTCGCGGCAGGCGATCAGTTGCGCAGCGGTCTCGACGGAAAAGCTGTAGTGGTTGGTGCCTTGCGGGGTTCCGGCAGCTTCGTTCAGGTCGAAAGAATATCCGTCTTCTCCCGGCGTATCCATCAACTGCCAGAAAGCGATAAACCGGCCGTCATCGCCATCCATCCGGTAGAAAAAATGTTTCCCCCAGCCACCGCCCATGACTGGCGCGATCTCTACCTTGACCAGTTCGAAACCCATGACACCTTCGTAAAAGGCATGGATCGCCTTCATATCCTTGGCTGCAAGGGCGAGATGGTGATAGCTCATGCGGCGGCATCCTTCCGTTTGTCGACCATGCCCATGACATCGGCCGAGGCACCATCGGGTGCAGGCACTTCGACGACGGGTTCGGGAACGTCATCAAATTCCAATTTGAGCGCACGGCTCATCACGGCATGCATCATATAGGTGCAGGTGATATAAGTGAGTTCGATGATTTCGACTTCGCCGAGATGCTTTTTCAACGCCGCGAAAACACCGTCGGGCACCCTGCCCCGCTCCAACACCAGGCAATCGGTATAAGCGAGCACCGCCCGCTCAACATCGCTGAAACAATCCGCTGTCGACCAGTTGGGAATGGCTTTGACCTGCTCTTCGGAATAGCCTTCAAAGCGCATCGCCTTGCTATGCTGCGAATAGACAAATTGCGATCCTACCGCATAGCCGGCGCGGATTTGGCCGAGTTCGCGCAGTCTCGGATCGAGTTTGCGATTGGCAGATCGGTAGAAACCAAAGCCCTCGGTGCTATGCTTGAATGCATCGGGGACCTGCGCAAAGACGGTCCACCAATTGCCCGGCGTACCGGTGGCTGTGCCCGGTTCCGCAACCGGGTCGCGATCACCGAACAACATAGTATAGAGACCGAGAACATAGTCGTCGGTCACCTCGGACGGGGGTATTTCGCGCAGTCGGGGCATGGGGGTGTCTCCTATGCCCCGACTATGCACAATTAGGCGCGGTTTTCTAGCCCTTGGCCAGATTTCTCAGCACATAATGCAGGATGCCGCCGTTGAGGAAATATTCCATTTCATTGGCGGTGTCGATGCGGCAAATGGTTTTGAAGGTCGATGCCGTACCATCGGCGCGGGTCATTTCGACTTCGACTTCCTGCAGCGGCTTCAGCGTTGCAACGCCCTTGATGGTGAAGCTTTCGCTGCCGTCGAGGCTCAATATCTCGCGATCGGTGCCTTCGGCAAATTGCAGCGGCAGGACGCCCATTCCGACGAGATTGCTGCGGTGGATCCGTTCGTAGCTTTCGACGATGACCGCGCGAACGCCGAGCAGATTGGTGCCCTTCGCCGCCCAGTCGCGGGAGGAGCCGGTGCCATATTGCTCGCCGCCGAT
>JABMNS010000163.1 GCA_013204445.1 Sphingomonadales bacterium | reverse complement strand
CAACCAAGGGACGCGGGATGCTGTACGACAGCATTCTGGACACAGTTGGTGATACGCCAGTGGTGCGGATCAACAATCTCGCACCGAATGGGGTACGGGTTTACGTAAAAGTAGAATCGTTCAATCCGGCGGCGTCAATCAAGGACCGGCTGGCGTTGAACATCATCGAAGCGGCAGAGCGCGACGGCACCTTGAAGCCAGGGCAGACTGTGGTGGAAGCGACCAGCGGCAACACTGGCATCGGGCTCGCAATGGTTTGCGCGCAAAAAGGCTATCCACTGGTCGTGACGATGGCCGACAGCTTTTCAGTTGAGCGGCGCCGGCTGATGCGGATGCTGGGCGCAAAGGTGGTGTTGACCCCGCGCGCTCAGAAAGGCACGGGCATGTACATGAAGGCTGTCGAACTGGCCGAAAAGCACGGCTGGTTTCTGGCCCGCCAGTTTGAAACCTCTGCGAATGCCGACATCCATGAATCCACCACCGCGCGTGAGATCATCGGCGACTTTGCGGGAGACCGGCTGGACTATGTGGTGTCCGGCTATGGCACCGGCGGAACGGTGACCGGGCTTGCGCGTGTCCTGCGCAAAGAGCGGCCAGAGACGCGGATCATCCTGACCGAACCTGCAAACGCCCAACTGGTCGGCAGCGGCATTGCGCAGTCGCGCAGCGCGGATGGTGGGCCTGCTGCGGGTCACCCAAGCTTTGAGCCGCACCCCATTCAGGGATGGACGCCTGATTTCATTCCGAACGTTTTGCAAGAATGCCTCGACAGCGGTGGCTATGATGAGTTGATCCCGGTCACGGGCGCCGACAGCATCGCTTGGGCCAAAAAGTTGGCGCAACGCGAGGGGATTTTGACTGGTATTTCAGGCGGTGCGACTGTCGCCGTAGCGATGGGGATTGCCGAACGCGCAAAGCCGGGGGCGGTGATCCTCGCGATGCTACCTGATACCGGCGAAAGATACCTGACAACCCCGCTGTTTGCCGACATTCCTGAAGACATGGATGCGGATGAGGCGGCGCTGTCGCTATCGACCCCCGGATATCAGATGGGCTGACCCCCGCAAACAAACAGCAATAGGGAGCACCAGATGAGCAGGCAGGATATCGCTGTCGCAGAAGAAACGCTCGACCCTGCCGATTGGGACGAGACCCGCGTTCTGGCGCATCGGATGGTCGATGATGCGATCGACCATCTGCAAGGGCTGCGCAACCGGCCGCTCTGGCAAGAGATGCCAGCCTCGGTGCGGGCCAATTTTGTCAGCCCGGTTCCTCAGGAGTCGCAACCGCTGGGGGACGTGTATTCCGAAATCACTGTCAATGTGATGCCGCACCCAATGGGCAACCATCATCCGCGGTTCTGGATGTGGTACATGGGGGCCGGAAACTTTACCGGCGCCTTGGGTGATTTTCTGGCGGCAATTGACGGTTCCAACCTGGGGGTTGGAAATACGGCTGCCACACTGGTGGACCGGCAAGTGACCGAATGGATCAGGGAAATGATGGGATTTCCTGCAGGCGCCAGCGGAACCTTGGTTAATGGCGGATCCATGGCCAATATCATCGGGTTGATGGCGGCCCGCAACGCCATGGCCGGGGTCGATCTGCGCCAGGACGGCGTTGCATCGATGCCCGAGCCCTTGCGGTTCTACGCCTCTGATCAGGTGCACAACTGTCATGAAAAGGCAATGAACTTGCTCGGGTTGGGCAAAGGAGCGTTGTGCAAAGTGCCGTCGAACGACGCCTTTCAGATGGATATCGTCAAACTGAGAGCCATGATCCATGCGAATCGCGCGAACGGGATGCGACCTGCCTGCGTGATCGCAACCGCAGGCACCACCAACACGGGCTCGCTCGACGATCTGTCAGCGATTGCCGACCTTTGTCGTGCCGAGGGTATCTGGATGCATGTCGATGGCTGTGTCGGTGCGCCAATCGCCATTGCGCCAGAGAACCGTCATCTCGTTGCAGGCTTGGAACGCGCGGATTCTGTGGCGCTTGACCTGCATAAAGGATTCCATGCCCCCTTTGACGTGGGTTGCGCCCTCTTGCGAGATCGCCGTCAGCACCGGACGACTTTTGCCGAAGATGCGGAATACCTTCAGAAAATGTCACGTGGCATCGCGGCGGCTGAATTCTTGCATGACTACAATCTGGACACCTCGCGCGGGTTTCGCGCGCTCAAGATCTGGATGATGCTCAAGGAGCACGGGGTGGGCAAGTTCGGTCGGCTGATCGATCAAGGCATCGCGCAAGCGCAGTATCTGCGCGGATTGATTGCGAGCACGCCCGCGCTGGAACTGATCGCACCGACCGTGACCGCCATAGTATGCTTTCGCTTCAATCCCGACGGCAGGGAGGAAGCCGCGCTGCGTGCGTTGAACATCGAGATCATGTTGCAGATGCAAGAAGCTGGCATCGCCGCCGTTTCCGACACCACGGTGAAAGGCCGCCATTGCCTGCGCGTGGCAATCTGCAATCATCGGACCCGGCGCAGCGATCTGGACCTGCTGGTGCATCAAATCCTGAAGATCGGCGGTGATCTCTTGGCGATCGATGGCGTGGCAAGAGAGAGAACACGGACCAGTTCGAACCTGGGACCTCGCTAAGCAAGGTCCCAACCGCCCGGCCAGCGTTGCAAATTTGGTTCGACCATGGTCGAAATGGCTTGGGGGGCAATAACAAAGCGGACATTAGTAGCAGTGAAAAGGCGCTTGAGGCCAACGCCCGGTGCGGTGCAGGGCGGCATCGTGTCCGCCGTTTGATGCGCCTCATGCGATTGGTTCCGATCTACCAGGAGCCCAACACCAGCAAGAAGCACCCTCAGCACAAGATATGGCCTTATTTGCTCAGGAATGT
>JABMNS010000162.1 GCA_013204445.1 Sphingomonadales bacterium | reverse complement strand
GTGATGGACAAAAGCACCGACATCGTCCGCGCGATTTCGCGGCTGTCATACTTTTACAAACACGAAAGCTGCGGCCAATGCACCCCCTGCCGCGAAGGCACCGGCTGGATGTGGCGCGTGATGGAAAAAATGCGCGATGGTGATGCCGAAATTGCCGATATCGATACGCTGTACGAAGTCACCAAACAGGTCGAGGGCCACACGATCTGCGCGCTCGGCGATGCAGCGGCCTGGCCGATCCAGGGGCTGATCAAGCATTTTCGCCCCGAAATGGAACGCCGCATTCGCGAGCATAAGGGCGAAGAGATGATACCCGAAGTGATGGAGGCGGCGGAGTGAGCTATTCACTTTCACCTCGTCACCCTGAACTTGATTCAGGGTCCAGAGCGGCGATCGCAGAAATACGGGGCGGCTCTCCCTGGATGCTGAAACAAGTTCAGCATGACGAATGTTTTTCGGAGACTAACAATGCCTAAAGTCACCGTAGATGGCATCGAAATCGAGGTCCCTAAGGGCGCGACTGTGCTGCAGGCTGCCGAGCTTGCGGGCAAGGAAATCCCGCGTTTCTGCTATCATGAACGACTGTCCATCGCCGGCAATTGCCGCATGTGTCTGGTTGAGGTAAAGCCGGGGCCACCGAAGCCGCAGGCGAGTTGTGCCTTGCCCGCTGCCGAGGGTCAGGAAATCCGCACCGACAGCGAAATGGTCAAGAAGGCGCGCGAAGGGGTGATGGAATTTCTCCTGATCAACCATCCGCTCGATTGCCCGATTTGCGATCAGGGCGGCGAATGCGATCTGCAGGATCAGGCGATGGCATATGGCAAGGGCGGCTCGCGCTACGCTGAAAATAAGCGCGCGGTCACCGAAAAATATATGGGGCCGATCATCAAGACGGTGATGACCCGTTGCATCCACTGCACCCGCTGTGTGCGGTTTAGCGAAGAAGTCGCCGGCGTCGAGGAAATTGGTGCGATTGGCCGCGGCGAAGGAATGGAGATTACCTCCTATCTCGAAGGCGCGGTGCATAGCGAATTGTCCGGCAATGTGGTTGATCTCTGCCCGGTCGGCGCTTTGACTAGCAAGCCTTATGCCTTTGAAGCGCGTCCCTGGGAGTTGACCAAGACACTGGGCATCGACGTGATGGACGGTGTTGGCACCAATATCCGGATTGATTCACGCGGCCGCGAAGTGCTGCGTTCGCTCCCTCGCGTCAATGATGACGTGAACGAGGAATGGGCGACCGACAAGACCCGCCACGCGATTGATGGCCTGATGAAACGCCGCCTCGACAAGCCTTATCTGCGGAAAAACGGCAAGCTGGAAGAAGTGAGCTGGAACGAGGCGTTTCAGGCGATCGCCAATGTGAATGCGGGCAGTTCTGTGGCCGCGATCGCCGGTGACCTAGTTGATTGCGAGACGATGTACGCCGCGAAAAAGCTGCTCAAGTCGATGAAGTCGGAGATGCTGGAAGGTAGGCAAACCGGGCTTTCCTATGACGTTTCGAACCTCGCAGCAGTGAATTTTAACACGACCATCGCGGGTATCGAGGAAGCGGATGTGATTCTGCTAGTATCTACCAATCCGCGCTGGGAAGCCTCCTTGGTCAACACTCGGATCCGCAAGGCGGTGCGTAAAGGTAATGCTAAAGTCTTTGGTATCGGGCCGGAAGCGGACCAGACCTATCCGGTCGAGTGGCTGGGTGACGATATCGGCTTGCTGGCGAAACTGCCCAAGGCACTTGCCGATGCGCTAAAAGGCGCAGAGCGGCCTGCGATCATTCTCGGCGGCGGCGCGCTCAGCGTTGAAGGCTCGCATGGCGCGGCTCTCAAGCTGGCAACAAAATATAAACTGGTGCGGGATGGCTGGAACGGTTTCAACGTCCTCCATATCGGTGCTTCGCGCACCGGCGGGCTGATGCTCGGCTATGCCACTGATGGCGGAATCAAGGCGATCGCTGAGAAAAAACCGAAATTGCTGTTCGCACTCGGTGCGGACGAAATGGATTACAGATTGTTCAAGGACAGTTTTAAGGTCTTCATCGGCCACCACGGCGATGCCGGAGCCCATGCGGCGGACGTGATCCTGCCAGGTGCCGCCTATACCGAGAAAAACGGTACCTATGTCAATCTCGAGGGCCGCGTGCAGCGCTCGAACAAGGCTATTTTTGCGCCGGGCGATGCGCGCGAAGACTGGAGCATCTTGCGGGCCCTGTCCGATGTGATGAGCAAGACCCTGCCGTTCGACAGTTTTGAAGAACTGCGCGCGAAAATGGCGAAGGATCATCCCGAACTGGCTAAAGAAGGCTTGGTGACTTTGGAATGGTCACCGCCAACAGGATTGTCGGACAAGCCCAAGGGGCAGGGCGTCCATCCGATCAAGGATTTCTACCTCACCAACAGCATCGCCCGCGCCAGTGGTACGATGCAACTCTGTTCTGCGGAATTGCTGCATGCCGATGACGAAATCATGGAGGCGGCAGAGTGAGTTTATTCATTAACGCCGTCATCCCGGCGCAGGCTGGGATCCAAACCGATCTGGGCTCTCCCACTATAAGTGGGCTAGGCTCCAGCCTTCGCTGGGACGACAGTTGGGAGGCGTTGTCATGACCGCTTATATCCAGACCCTCCTCGGTTATGAAGCCGGCTGGTTTGTCGGTACGCTTGCGCTGATCTTGCTGATCGCGTTTCCGCTGATGCTCGCCGTGGCGATGATCATCTATGTCGACCGCAAGATCTGGGCGGCGATTGCGCTACGCAAAGGCCCGAACGTGGTTGGCCCCTTTGGCTTGCTACAAAGCTTTGCCGATGGTTTGAAAGTGTTCCTGCAGGAAACGATCATTCCGTCGGGTGCCAACAAGGGCCTGTTCCTGCTCGCGCCAATCCTCACCTTTACCGTGGCCCTGCTCGCCTGGGCAGTGATCCCGTTTGGCGAGGGCATGGTGCTGGCCAATATCAATATCGGCCTACTTTACATTCTCGCAGTCAGTTCGCTGGGCGTTTACGGCGTGGTCATTGCCGGTTGGGCGAGTAACTCCAAATATCCGTTCTTTTCGGCGATGCGTGCTGCGGCGCAGATGATCAGCTATGAAGTCTCGATTGGTTTCATCATCATTTCGGTGGTGCTGATGGCGGGTAGTTTCAATCTGCAGGACATCATCATCGGCCAGAAATCCCATCTGCTCGGGATCAACGCTTATGGTGTGAACCCGCTGCTATTCCCGATGGCGGTGATGTTCCTGATCTCCTCGCTCGCCGAAACCGCGCGCACCCCGTTCGATCTGACCGAGGCGGAAAGCGAGCTGGTCGCCGGTTATCAGACCGAATATTCGTCCATGTCCTTCGCGCTCTTCTGGCTCGGCGAATATGCCAATGTATTGCTGATGTGCGCGCTGAACGCGATCCTGTTCTGGGGTGGCTGGCTGCCACCGATTGACTGGGCACCGCTTTACGCCGTGCCGGGCATAATCTGGCTGTTTGCCAAGATATTCTTTTTCTTCTTCATCTTCAGCTGGGTCAAGGCGACCGTCCCGCGCTACCGCTATGACCAGCTGATGCGTTTGGGCTGGAAGATATTCCTGCCAGTTTCGCTCTTCTGGGTGTTCCTGGTCAGTGGCTATTTAATGTTAACAAGGTACGCGGGATGACCATAGCACAAACCATTAAAGCCTTCACCCTGTTCGAATTTATCGGCGCCCATGTGTTGACGCTGAAATATTTCTTCAAGAAGAAGAAGACGATCAACTATCCGTACGAGAAAAACCCAATCTCGCCGCGATTTCGGGGGGAACATGCGCTGCGCCGCTATGCCAATGGCGAGGAGCGCTGTATTGCCTGCAAATTATGCGAAGCAGTCTGTCCGGCGCAAGCGATCACTATCGAGGCCGAGCCGCGCGATGATGGCTCGCGTCGCACCACGCGCTATGACATTGACATGACCAAGTGCATCTATTGCGGTTTCTGTCAGGAAGCCTGTCCGGTCGATGCCATCGTCGAGGGGCCGAATTTCGAATATGCCACCGAGACGCGCGAAGAACTTATTTACGACAAATCCAAGCTGCTGGAAAATGGCGACAAATGGGAGCGGGCAATCGCGGCAAACCTTGCCGCCGATGCGCCCTATCGGTAATGGGCGTGCAAGAATCGAACATGTCTCGGCGAGAGAAAATATCCGCTAGCCCTGAGCCTGTCGAAGGGCGCTTCTCGTCGAGTGGTGCTTCGACAAGCTCAGCACAAACGCAGTGGGGGAAAACAGGGATCTAATGCAAATATTTGCTTTCTATCTTTTCGCATCCATCGTGCTTGCCAGCGGTGCTTTCTGCATCTTTGCGCGCAATCCGGTGCATAGTGTTTTGTGGCTGATCCTGGCGTTTTTCAACGCGGCGGGTCTGATGTTGCTGGTAGGCGCGGAATTTATCGCGGCGCTGCTAGTGATTGTCTATGTCGGGGCGGTGGCGGTATTGTTCCTGTTTGTCGTGATGATGCTCGACATTGATTTTGCCGAACTGCGGGCCGGGTTCATGAAAAACTTGCCGCTCGGCCTGCTGCTGGCTTTGGTGCTGGTGGTGGAAATTATCTTTGGCGTCGGTGCATGGCAATCGTCAGGTATGGGGGAGGCGACCGCTGCGGTTGGGCCGCCAGCCGGAGCGCCATCCAATATCGAACAGTTGGGCGCATTGCTCTACACCAAATATGTTTTCCTGTTCGAAGCCGCGGGTATGATCCTGCTGGTCGCCATGGTCGGTGCGATCGTGCTGACCCATCGCACCCGCGGCGGCGTCCGCAAACAGAATATCGCCGATCAGGTCGCTCGCCGGCCCGAGGATGCGACGCGCAATACGCAACCCGAAGTTGGTAAAGGGGTTGAGCTATGATCGGTATAGAACATTATCTCGTCGTCAGCTCGATCCTGTTCGTAATGGGTATGCTCGGCATCTTCTTGAACCGGAAGAATATCATAATCATCCTGATGGCGATCGAATTGATCCTGCTCGCGGTGATCCTGAATTTCGTCGCGTTCAGCGCC
>JABMNS010000022.1 GCA_013204445.1 Sphingomonadales bacterium | reverse complement strand
TCCAGCGTCTGTCCGGCGTCGCCACCGCTATCGACCAGCTGCTGGAGCGCGCGCAAACCACCGCAGCGGCGGGAACCCGTCCTCCGCGCTTTGCCTATGAAGGGGTGATCGACCAGTCGACCAAGATCATCAGCGGTGCGCCTTTTGATGACGGCGCGCCTTCGGCTATCTGGACCGCGACCGAAGAGAAGCTGCAGGGGCTGGTCGATAGCGGCGTGATCGACGAAGCGCGCGCCGATGTACTGCGCGGCTCGGCCCGCTCGGCCCTGATCGATGCCTTTGCACCTGCCTATCAGCGCATCATTGCCTGGTATGAGGAAGATATGCCGAGCAGCGATGCGATGCCAAAAGGCGTCAGTGCGCTCCCCAACGGCAATGCCTTTTATGATTATCGGCTGGCCAATCAAACGACCACAAAATTGACCGCAGACCAAATTCATGAGCTCGGACTCAGCGAAGTGGCTCGCCTGCGCGCTGATATGAAAGCCCTCAAGGACAAGGTGGGATTTGACGGCGACTTAAAGGCGTTCTTCAAATATATTCGCGAGGACGACCAGTTTTATTTCTCCGACGACGATGCGGGAGCGGATCAATATATCGCGGCGGCCAAAGCCCATATCAATGCTTTGAAAGCGCTATTGCCGGATTATTTCGGGATACTCCCAAAGGCTGATCTGGAAGTGCGCCGGGTCGAATCCTTCCGCGAACGTGATGGAGCGGCCCAACATTATCGCAGCGGCACGCCCGATGGCTCGCGGCCCGGCATCTATTATGCCCATCTCTCCGATATGCGGGCGATGCCGATCCCGACTCTGGAAGTCATCGCCTATCATGAAGGTCTGCCAGGCCATCATATGCAGATTTCCATTGCCCAGGAACTGACCGGTATCCCGACTTTCCGGACGCAGGCGGGCTATACCGCCTATAGCGAGGGCTGGAGTCTCTATTCAGAAACGCTGGCCAAGGAAATGGGCAGCTATGCCGATCCCTATTCCGAATTTGGCCGGCTCACCAGCGAGATCTGGCGGGCGATTCGGCTGGTGGTAGACACCGGTTTGCACAGCGAGGGCTGGAGTGAGGAACAGGCCGTGGCCTATTTCCTAGAAAATTCGTCCATTCCCGAAGCAGCGGTGCGGTCCGAAGTGCGCCGCTATCTGGTCAATCCGGGTCAGGCGACCAGCTACAAGATCGGGATGATCAAAATTCTCGAACTGCGGGCACGAGCCAAACAACAGTTGGGCGACAAGTTCGATATTCGCGCCTTCCATGACACGATATTGGGTGGCGGGGCGCTGCCGCTTGGCATTTTGGAACAGCGTGTCGATCAGTGGATTACAGACGTGAAAGCAGGCTAGCACATTCTGCCGCTCAGGCGTTCGCGAACGCGGAACCCCGGCGCAGGCCGGGGTCCATCTGCAGAACCCGCTGTGCAGCGTTTCGAATGATATCCCATGGCCGCAAACCGCAAAAGCTATCATCCACCCTTTCGGCTTGGTATAGACCATCGCTCAGGAGATGGACCCCGGCCTGCGCCGGGGAACTTTGAGGGATAACGCACGATATGGTCTGCAGCACCTTCGAGCTTTTCAAGATCGGCGTCGGGCCGTCGAGCTCCCATACGATGGGGCCAATGTTGGCCGCCTCGATGTTCGTGCAGCGGAGTGCCGAGGCCGGGAAATTGGGAGATGTGACGCGGCTGGAGACATTGCTCTTCGGGTCGCTGGCGCTGACCGGCAAGGGGCACGCGACGGATCGGGCGATTCTTTTGGGCCTGTCCGGACAGCGACCGGAAAATATCGAACCGGACGCGGCCGATGCGCTAGTCGAGAAAATCCGATCCGGGGCGAAAATCAGTCTGAACGGCTCCCATGAAATTGCTTTCAATGAAGAGGCAGACGTCATCTTCGACCAGAAAAAGCGCCTCGATTTTCATAGCAATGCGATGCGGTTTAGTGCTTTTTCTGGTGATCAACTGGTCGAGACCCGCGAATATTATTCGGTTGGTGGCGGCGCGATACTGGATGAGGACCAGATCGGCAGCAACAGTCCCGAGGCCGGATTGTGGGACGTACCGCACCCATTCTGCTCGGGCGCTGATTTGCTAAAGATTGCGGCAGATAAGGGGCTCTCTATCGCCGATATCATGCGCAATAATGAGCGGATGGGAAAATCCGATGACCAGATAAGCATGGATATTTGCGCCATTTCCGATGCGATGTCGGCCTGTATTGATCGCGGCATACTGCAGGGCGGCATATTGCCGGGCGGTCTGCGCGTCAAACGCCGGGCACCGCTGATTCGCGCCCGCCTGATGGAGCGACAGGAACGCGCCTTGTCCGACCCGCTGACCATTCTCGACTGGGTCAATCTCTGGGCGCTAGCGGTGAATGAGGAAAATGCTGCTGGCGGTAAAGTGGTGACCGCACCGACTAATGGTGCCGCCGGGATCATCCCGTCGGTGCTACGATTCTATCAACGCTTTGCGCCGAAAGCAGATGAAGCCGGGGTGGAAATTTTCCTACTGACAGCTGCGGCCATTGGTTCGCTGTTCAAGGAGAATGCTTCGATTTCCGGCGCCGAAGTGGGCTGTCAGGGCGAAGTCGGGGTCGCCTGTTCGATGGCCGCAGCGGGCCTCACCGCCGCATGGGGTGGCACGCCTTTGCAAGTCGAAAATGCGGCCGAGATCGGCATGGAGCATAATCTCGGCCTGACCTGTGATCCAGTCGGCGGGCTGGTGCAAGTGCCCTGTATCGAACGCAATGCCGTGGGTGCGGTTAAGGCGATTGAGGCGGCGCGACTTGCGATCCTTGGTGATGGCACGCACCGCGTCAGTCTGGACGAAGTGATCGAGACGATGCGCAAGACGGGGCTAGATATGAGCGAGCGCTACAAGGAAACATCGCAAGGTGGTCTCGCTGTTAATCTGGTGGAATGCTAAGTTAAACGGGAGGAATTGTCGATGAAGAAGTTGGGCATAGGAATATTGATACTGGTGTTGCTGGTTGTTGGAGCTGGCCTGCTGTTTCGGGAGCAAATCGGCGAACGGTTGTTTGCCCGGGCGGTGGAAACCGCGGTTACCCGGGATGTGATCGGCGATTTGCCCGATGGCATCAATGTTGTGCTGTGCGGTTCCGGCTCGCCGCTGCCCGATCCGACCCGCGCAGGTCCCTGTTCGGCGGTTGTCATCGATGGAAAGATGTTCATTGTCGATATCGGTGGCGGCGCTGTGCGGAACTTGGGCCTGATGGGCCTCAATCCAGGCGCCATCGAAGCCCTATTTCTCACCCATTTTCACAGCGATCATATCGATGGCATGGGGGAATTGATGATGCAGCGTTGGGCTGGCGGTGGCCGGGATGCACCGCTGCCGGTGATTGCACCGGAAGGCGTGACCGCGATCGTCGACGGTCTGAACGCTGCCTATGCGGCTGACGCGCAATATCGCATCGCCCATCACGGCGCAGCGATGATATTGCCGACCGGTGCAGGCGGCGAGGCAAGGCCATTTTCCATTCCCGATGCGCAGGAAGAGATGGTGGTCTATGAACAGGACGGGATCAAGGTTACCGCCTTTCCCGTCAACCACAAACCGATTGAGCCAGCGGTTGGCTATCGTTTCGACTATAAAGGCCGGTCGGCGGTGTTCAGCGGGGATACGATCAAATTGCCGTCTATTGCGAAGGCCTGTAATGGCTGTGATCTGCTGGTCCACGAAGCGTTGAATGTGGAGATGGTGAGAGCCGTGGAAAAGGCTTTTGCAAAAGCCGGGCGCAAGCGGCTGGCCAAGATCATGGCGGATATCCAGAATTATCACACGACGCCGGTCGAGGCGGCCGAGACGGCCAAGGCCGGCAAGGCGAAGATGCTGGTTCTTTCGCATATCGTACCGGCGCTGCCGCTCGATTATCTGGAAGCTTATTATATGAAGGGTATCTCCGACGCCTATCAAGGGCCGGCGGTGCTGGGCAAGGATGGGATGCTGTTCAGCCTTCCCGCCAATAAGGATAGTATCGAAAGGGGTGATTTGCGTTAATTTGGCTGCGATATCTGTGCTCTTGCGCAGGCAGGAGCCCATCTCCTGAAATGGCGTCTTAACGCACAAGCGGGAGATGGGCCCCCGGCTTCGCGAGGGCACGACTATGACCATGAACCAATTTTGGCGTCTAAATTCTCGTCCCGAGGGGCCGGATATATCCGGCTCGCTGTCGCTGGAAAGCGAACCCATGCCCAAACTCGTCGATGGCGAGCTGCTGGTCAGGGCCGCCTATCTTTCGATGGATGCGGGAACCCGGATGTGGATGACCGAGCGTGAAGATGGCTATCAACCGCCCCTCGAACTGGGCACCAAGATGGTCGGGCTGGTGCTTGGCCATGTCGTAGAGTCCAAACATACCGGTTTTGCCGAAGGTGATCTGGTGCGCGGCTTCGGACAATGGGCCGAGCATAGTGTGCTGCAACCAGAGCTGGCCGGGCTGGTGAAGGTTGATGACAGCATAGACGATATAAAACAGCATTTCGGTGTGCTCGGTTTCAATGGCTGGACGGCTTTATGGGGTTTGCAGGAGACCGCCGAGGTGAAGGCCAGCGACAATGTGCTGGTCTCTGCCGCAGCCGGCGCAACCGGAGTGCTAGCCTGCCAGATTGCCAAAATCCTGGGCGCCAATGTCTATGGCCTGGCGGGCGGGCCGGACAAATGTCGCTGGCTGGAAGATGAGCTTGGTATCACAAAGGCGATTGATTATAAGAATGATGATATCGCTGCCGAACTGGCGAAGGTCGACGGCGGGATCAATGCTTATTTCGACAATGTCGGCGGACCGATATTGGACGCAGTCTTGCCCAATATGGCGCTCTATGGCCGCATTGCACTCTGCGGATTGCTGGCCCAGTATAAGGGCGATGGCCGCGGCCATGGGCCGGAAAATTTCGACCAGATCTTGATGAAACGGCTGCGTATCGAAGGCTTTTTCTCGCCCGATTTCATGGATCAGGGCGAGCGGCTGACGGCGGAGCTCAAGACGTGGCTCGACCAGGGCCTGATCGACACGCCGTTCGATGTGACGGACGGCATCGAGAATGTTCTCACTGCCTATGAGAAATTGTTCACTGGCGGCAATATCGGCAAGGTGCTGGTAAAAATCTAGGCTTTGGATTGCCTGAAGCGCAGCCCCCACAGCGACAGCCCCATGATGGCCAGGGCATAGGAGATTGCCATGATCGAAATGCCCGGCCATCCGGCATATTCATAAGTTGCCGCGCCCAGCCAGCTCGATATGCCGCCGCCGATAAACATGATGACGATATAGATGGTCATCATGCGGGTCCTGATTTCCGGTGCGCGGCTGAACAGGATCGTCCGGCTGCAAATATCGACCGAAGCTCCGCCAATGGTGTTGAAAATGATCGCGATCACCAAAAGCCAGAGATTATGGCCAGCAAAGGGGAGGATGCAGACACCGACCAGCTGGGCAAGGCAGAAATAGATGCGCGCGCGTTCGGCCCCGATCCGATCCGCGAACCGGCCCGCATGAGGGGAACCGAGGACATTGACGATGGCGATGATCGCAAGATAGCCAACCGTATCGACGCCATAGCCATTGCGCGGCAAATGCAGACCTATCGCTAGCCAGAGCGCAAGAAAAAGTCCGAAGGAAAGCGCCTGTATCAGTCCGCCCAGCGGCACCTCCGGCAGCGATTTCATAATTGGCCAGAGCGAGCGGAGCAAGTCGGCTTAGCGCGGCGGTTCGACGCCGGAAGGCTTCTCATCCCGTTTGCGCTCCATGATCAGGGGCAGCAGGATCACCAGCAATGCCATGGACGCCACTCCGACCCAATAGGCCGAGCGCCAGCCGAAATAGTGACCAAGCAAGCCGCCACCGACCCGGCTGCCCAATATCCCCAGGGTCACGCCAGCGGTCATAATTCCGGTCACATGGCCAATGCGCCCGGGCGCAACCCGCTGGGTCACATAAGCGGGCAGCAAATAGGGCGCGATCGTGACAAAGCCGAGCAAGGAAGAGGCGGCGACAAATGTTGTGAAGCTTGTGGACAGCGCCATCGCCAGCATGGCAAAAAATTGTCCGACGACAAATATCGTCACCAGCTTGCGGTTGTTGATCCGGTCACCGAGCGGCAGCAGCAGCAATATGCCCAGCGCCAAAGCGATCTGGTTGAGGGCCGGAGCGAGCCCGATGGTCGCGCCGCTGACGCCGAATTCTTCTGCAACCGGCGTGATCAGCGGATGGATATAATAACCATTGGCAACCACCGCCGCCGACGACAGCGCGAAGAGGAAAAGTTTGAGTTCGCTAATACGGGCGGGCGCATTGCTTTCAATTGGTTCGGGACTGTTCATTTGCGTGTGCGCTTACGCGATAACCGCAAAAGCGGAAAACAAAATTCCCGCACTATCGCCTATCAATTATATCTGCCAGATTTTGCACTGTTTTTCCGTAAACCTGCTCGTGCAATAGCGCGAGCAATGCGGGATCCGCGACATCGGGATGACCGCTATTGAATGGCGGATGCGGATCATATTCGAGGCTGAGCTGAATCGACTCGGCCAGCTCTTGTCCGGCAATCTCCGCGACCACCGTTAAAGCAAAATCGATACCCGATGTCACACCGCCAGCGGTGATAATATTGCCGTCCTTGACCACGCGCGCTTTTTCATGCGTCGCTCCGAATTTCGCGAGCAAGGAAGTATAGGCCCAATGGCAGGTCGCCTGTTTGCCCTGCAGTAATCCGGCAGCACCGAGGGCCAGCGAGCCCGTGCATACGGAGGTCAGATATTGCGCCTCGGTGGCCTGATCGCGCAAAAATTGCAGCGTCGCTTCATCCTGAATCACATCCCTGGTGCCAAAACCGCCGGGCACGCAAAGCAGATCGGCTTGCGGGCAATTCGCGAAATTGGTCGAAGGTAATATGGCAAAGCCGCTGTCGGTCTGTATCGGCTTTATTTCCTTGGCCGCTGTGTGGACGACTGCATCGGGAATGCGGGAAAGTACCTGCGCCGGGCCAGTGAAATCTAGCTGGGTAATGCCGTCAAACAGCAGGAAGACGATGTGAAAGGCATTTGGGTTATCGGTCATTGGGCTACTCCGCAGTTTGAGATGCGGCCAGGCGACCGGCTGTAAAAATCGTCCGCTCCGCGATGGTATCCCATCTTGATCTCGCCAGTCGCGAACACACATAATCTTAGCAGGACGAGCGCACTCAAACAAATAAGAAGTGACGCCCGCCAGTAAATATTCATCGACCGGCTGGTAGGATATAATCATGGCTTATGTGATGGAAGATGGCTTGCAGGAGCGCGCCCAATCGCTGGCGGCGGTGATCGCCATTCACGCAGCTCTGGGATATGCGCTGGTCAGCGGCATGGGAATGGAAATTGCCGAGCGCGTCGACGCCGGGTTCAAGGTCATCAATATCATCCTGCCACAACCGCTGGAATCGACCCCGGACAAGAAACCGGCCAGAGCCGAGGAAGGCGCGGCCTCGCCTGCAAATCTGCGCACAAAGGCCAGCCAGATTGTCCTGTCGCCTCCTGAAGTGAAGCTCAATATAGTGACGCCCGAGGTTGTTGCACCGGTCGCCGGAGTAGGAAATGCCAATAAAGCGGGTGCGTCCGACCAGTCTGGCGCCGGTTTTGCCAGCGGCGGGCAGGGCGAAGGATCAGGAAGCGGTATTGGCGGCGACGGGACAGGAAGCGGCGCTATTGTCTCCGGTCCGCGGCATCTTTCCGGCGCGTTCACTCGCAACGACATCCCCCGCCCCGTCTGGAAAGCCCAAGCACGCGGGAACGTTGTGGCCCGCTTCACGGTTGGCGTCGACGGCCGGGCGCGCGATTGCCAGATCCGGCAGTCCAGCGGTCATCCCGCGCTGGATGCAATCACCTGTCGATTGATCGAGGCGCGATTCCGTTTCGAACCGGCGCGCAATGAGCGCGACCGAGCGGTTGCTAGCCCTTATGGCTGGGAACAGGAATGGTGGCGGGATGGGCGCGGTCCGCAGCGCGTAAACTGATCCCTGCCTACATGCCCATATAGTCCCGTTTGCCGACGGCTACGCCCTGCATGCGCAGCAGATTATAGGCAGTGGTGATGTGGAAAAACAGATTGGGAAGGAAGAAGCTGAGTACATAGGTCTGGCCGTCCAGTTCCATGGTCTGCTCCGGACCTACCGGCATAGAGATTTTCATGTCGGCATTGCCATCGAGGGTCGTATCGTCGGCGGCAGCGACCTTCGCCGCACATTCGGCGACCCGTTCGATCAGGGCATCAAATGTTTTGCCTTCCATCGGCATGTTCGGCAGCTTATCGGGCGCGGTGCCGGTCATCCGTGCGGCGCCACGAACGGCAAATTCGGTGATCATCTGGACCTGCCATTTCAGGTCGTTCATGTCGGGGAACAGGCGCGCGGTGAGATAGGCGTCTTCGGCGGTTCCGGCCGCTTCGGCTGCTGCCTTGGCCTTGGTAAGAACCGTGGTCAGGCCGCGAAAGGCCTGAGCGGTGGAGCCTTTGAGAATCTGGGAGAGAGCTATGGTCATATGGATTTCTTTCTAAAATCGGGTTGCATGTGAATGTCTAGAATATGCTGGTGAGTAAATAACCGCCCAGGGCGATAAAGCTGCCAAAAGTAGTGAACGCGCCAATCGCCCGGAGGGCCTGGAAAATCTTGCCGGTTTCGGCGCCTTGCGATCCGGCAACGGTCGACAGGGCAATGGCGTGCAAAATACGGCCGACGATAAAGACAAGCGCGATGATCTGGACGACATCATTCGGTACCACCGTCATTTCCGCCAGCGCCAGAACGACGATGAATAAAGCTGCATTTTCCGCCAGATTGCCATGACGGCGGATCTTGCGCTCCAGTGCCGGATCATCACCCATGCCCAGATTGATCCGGTTGCGGATGCGATGCATGCCAACCAATATCATCAATATTGCCTGCAGGATAATGAGCACGGCTCCGGCGACGGCCGCGATAATCGGTATGGTCATGGAACATTCCCCTGATCGATCAATTTGTCTTTGGGCGACTTGCGGCAGTTGAAGGGCGAGTGCAAGATTTTTAGCGGCCGAAAAATGGGAAGTCGAAGCGACTGGATGCACATCCTTGATGCAAATTTTAGCCATGTAATACCGGCTTTTTAGCGCTAGTAGTTAGGCTCACGGACTGGGAAGATGTCAAAAAATTCCGTAAGGTGATGGAAGTCGGCACGGTGCGTGCTGCCGCCAAGCTGCTCGGGGTTCATCACAGCACGGTGAGCCTTAGGATCGAGCAGCTGGAGAAATCGCTCGACAGCTGACTGTTCGAGCGCCCTCCCGACGGCTATTTTCCGACCGCATCGGGAGAGCAGCTGGCCCGGGTAGCCGATCAGTTTGCGGAAGCATTATTCACCGTCGAGCGGCATATCCTCGGGCGCGACGATGAATTATCGGGCAGCCTGAAGGTAACCATGGCGGAACCCTTCGCGCTGACCATATTTGCCGACCGGCTGCTGGAATTTTGTGCCGCTAGCGTCTCTGCAAACCGGTTATTGACAGGATGAGGCCCGGAATTGGACAAATTTGGTACTCTTTCATAACAGCGCGTTAACCACGCATCTGCATTGCCGTTCAATATATCTCCGCTATCGAAGAGCTTCATGAACACAACGATATCCAGCTTGTCGCCTATTCGACAGACCTCCATCATCTCGGCGATCGCGGCATTGGTCTCGGTTATGTTAACCGGAGCGGCATATCTCCTATTTTTCGGGATGGATGAACGGTTTTGGCCAGCAATCAACTTGTCGTTTATGATACCCTGGGCGATAACTATTCCACTGGGCCTCTACATGTCGAAACAGCGGTTCAAGCTGATCGGTCTAACCAACAGGCTCAAGGAAGTGCAAACCAATTTGCGCCAGGCGAACAAGGCGCTCGAACGGCGGGCCAATTTCGACGGGATGACCGGCCTACTCAGCCGGGACAGCTTTTTTGGCCAGCTCGATCAAATGCGTGCGCATAAAAAAACCAATGTGCTAATGATCATCGACGTCGACCATTTCAAGGATATCAACGACAGTTTCGGGCATCCGGCCGGGGATCAGGCGCTGATATTGCTCGGCAAGATATTCCGCAAGACTCTGCGCAAGGGTGATC
>JABMNS010000161.1 GCA_013204445.1 Sphingomonadales bacterium | reverse complement strand
TTTGTAGGCCCAGTGCGCGGCGAGACCATATTCATTGTCCTCGTGCATGCGCTGCGAGCGGATTTGAATTTCCACCCGCATATTATTGCCATGCATGATGGTGGTGTGGATCGAACTATAGCCGTTGCGCTTGGGCGTGGAGATATAGTCCTTGAACCGGCCGGGAACCATTTTCCACTTTTTGTGCAGGATACCGAGCGCGCGATAACATTCAGCACTATTGTCGGTGACGACCCGGAACGCCATGATGTCGGTCAACTGTTCAAAGCTCACATGCCGTTCCTGCATCTTGCGCCATATCGAATAGGGATGTTTCTCGCGCCCGCTGACCTCTGCCACTAGGCCGCCGCTCTCCAGTGCCTTCTGGATCGACAGGGAGATTTTATCAACCTGGCCTTCGTCCCCTTCCTTGATCGCCTGCAGTCTTTTGGTGATCGTTGCATAGGCTTCCGGTTCCATATGCTCAAAAGCCAGCAATTGCATCTCTCGCATATATTCATACATGCCGATCCGTTCGGCGAGCGGCGCATAAATATCCATGGTCTCATGCGCGATTCTTAACCGCTTTTCTTCGCTCTTGATGAAATGCAGCGTCCGCATATTGTGCAGGCGATCGGCAAGCTTGACCAGCAGCACCCGGATATCATCGGACATTGCCAGCAGGAATTTGCGCAGGTTTTCCGCGGCCCTCTCATTATCGGTCTGAGCTTCGATCTTTGAAAGCTTGGTCACGCCATCGACCAGTCGGGCTATTTCTTCACCGAATAATTTGCTGATTTCTTCCGATGTGGTGAGCGTGTCCTCGACCGTATCGTGGAGCAGCGCGGTGACTATCGTCTCCTGATCGAGTTTGAGGTCGGTCATCAGGCCGGCTACTTCGATGGGATGGCTGAAATAAGGGTCGCCGCTGGCGCGTTTCTGGCTGCCATGTCTTTGCACGGAAAATACATAGGCGCGGTTGATCAGATCCTCATCTGCATCGGGATCATAGGATCGCACCCGCTCCACCAGTTCATATTGTCTCAGCATAGGGTGAAGATGGTGCTCTTTCCGAGCCGGGGCAACAAAAAAGAGTGCCAAAGCTGGCTCTGAAATCCGGGGGAACGGAAAAGGAGCTTCGCTTCGGCACTATGGCTGACCGGCAGCGGCCGTTATTCTCGCCGCAACAGGGAGTGAGAGGCCGGTCAGGCGGGGATTCTTAAATCAGTCGTTGCACTTGGCGAGTGCCTCGGCATCGAAGGCCTCTCCTTTATAGGTAAAATTCACAACCGGGCCGAATTCATCGACGATCTTGGCGCAGATCGTCCCCGGCGCAGAGCCGCTTTGGCCGCCGATACATTCGGTGCCTGCGCAGCGGATAACGGCATCCTTGATAATTTCCTGAGCAGCTTCGACCGGGGCTTGCAATTCCGCAGTATAGGCGATGGCCGTGCTGCGCGCCTCTGCTGTGGTTGCCGTGAACAGGGTGAGGGACGTCAGCGCGGCGATGCAGAAGAACATTGCAGCGCGGAGAGGGTTTGAGGAGAGAAGCATGATATTTCCTTTCGTATCAATCAGTTTCCGGACTATTTTGTGAAGACCAGAGGGGAGAAATTTATGGTTGTAATTTAGGTTGCGAATCACTACTTAATTTAATGAGTTTTAAGTTGCAACTAAAAACTTATATTTTTTTCGCACTTGCCCAAAAACTGGTTTAGGAATGGGAGCATGGACAAAATAAGAGAAGATCTATCGAGTCTGGCTGGCGGCGAGTGCAGCCTACCCATATCGCTGGAAGTCATTGGCGAGCGATGGTGCTTCATGATATTACGTGCCGCGCTCAATGGCGTCGGGCATTTTGAGGATTTCTTGTCGGAAATTGGCATCGCCCGGAATATCCTCGCCAATCGGCTGACCCGCATGGTCGAAGCCGGGATCATGACCCGCCGGCCCTGCGATCACGACAAACGGAAGGTCGAATATCGACTGACCAACAAGGGCCAGGATTTACTCCCGACCATGATCGCTTTGCGGCAATGGGGGGAAAGATGGGAAACCGGGGTTCCGTCCAATCCGATATTGTGTGATTCCCGGGATCGTCAGCCGATTGGCCCGATCAGCATGCGAGCGCATGATGACCGGGTCCTCGAAATGGACGATCTGTGTTGGATCGATGAATCGGAATTGAAGCTCGATTCTAACGGTGCCAATCGCGATGATATGGTGGTCCGCCATCTCAGGGAAATTGGCGAATCTTCAGCGGCCTGAAGTCTCGTTTCGAGCGGGCCTATTCGGTCGCGTAAATACTGTTTATCGGTCGGGCCATGACGCGGCGAACCATCGGTTCGAAAAACTCCAGCGGCGCGCTATCATAGGCTGCATCAAACGACGTTTGGTCATATTTTGCGCAGAATTCCGCACAATCTTCAAAATGTTCCTGTCCACGAAACTGCTCGCGCATGTCGCGGTCCTGACCAAGATAGTGGAAGAAATAATAGCCCTGAAAGATGCCATGTTTTTCCGCGATCCAATGATTTTTGACGCTGACAAAGGGTTTCAGGATAGCCGCTGCAATATCTGGATGATTATATGTGCCGAGCGTATCGCCGACGTCGTGAAGCAAGGCCATCACAACATATTCCTCGTCTCGACCATCGCGATGCGCACGAGTTGCAGTTTGCAGGCTATGTTGCATCCGGTCGATCGGGAATCCGCCAAAATCCCCGTCGAGCAGTTTTAAATGATCAAGCACCCGGTCGGCCACCTTGCTGGCAAAGGGACCAAAATGGCCACCAATAATCTGCCAGTCTTCCTGAGTGCCCTCCTCCATGGAAGGGAATTTAGCTTGGAGTTCGTTGGGACCGCCCATGATATTCTCCTTTGTCTGCTGTCGATCTTCAGGCGCATTTTTATCGTCGATAATACAAATACCTTAGCATTTGGATCAAAAAAAGCAGCGTTTGTCGACTTATACGTACAAATGATAGGCGATTCTTTCCCAACCGGCAATGCCCCGCTATAGAAAGCGCGATGGTCATGATGGAAATTCGTCCCCAGCCGTTTTTTGGCAACAAGAACCGCGCATTTTGGAACCTGCAATCGGCGGGCTGGGCCGGCGCACTTATTTTGCGCGCGATCGGTGGTATATCCAATGGACTGCCGCTGAGCTTCCTGGTGCCGGTCATTATCTCGACTATCACCGGCTATTCCATCTCCTTGCTGTTGTCGGTGGTGTACAAGAATCTGTTTCACCGCCGTCCCATTGTGACATGGAGCAGCACCGCCGCTATATTGACGGTTGCGTCAGCGCTATATGCCTTCATCGACGCTTGGGTTTTTCTCATCCAGAATCCGACGTCAGAAACCGCGTTCGGGACATTATTTCTGGGCTCGCTGTTCCTCGGTATCATGTTGCTCGGCGCCTGGTCGGCGCTTTATTATGCGATTAATTTCTTCGTGGGGGTCGAGTAGCAAAATGATCAGGTGGTGAAGCTGGAAGCGCAAGCGACTCGCGCGCAGCTCGCGATGCTGCGC
>JABMNS010000160.1 GCA_013204445.1 Sphingomonadales bacterium | reverse complement strand
TTGCGGCTGACCACCAATACGATCCACAACAGCGTGCTGCGCAAGGCTTCGGAAGATATGGTGGAAGCGATTCGCGGTGGTGTAAGCCTGTCCAGCGCGCTCAAAAATACCGGGGTTTTTCCGCCGATGCTGGTCTACATGACCTCCAGCGGCGAAGCATCGGGACAGCTAGATGACATGTTGGCGCGGGCGGCAGGCTATCTGGAACGGGAATTTGACAATTTCAGCTCTACGGCCTTGTCCTTGCTCGAACCAATCATCATTGTGGCGCTTGGCGGGCTGGTCGCGGTGGTGATATTGGCAATATTATTGCCGATCTTGCAGCTACAAAATCTTGCCGGTCTATAGGGACGGAATATAGGAATGAATATGGCGACAGACATTGAAAATCCTGACGAGGCTTTGGTCCCGGAAGCGAAACCGCGGCAAAAGCGCAATGGCTTTACTCTGGTCGAGTTGATGGTGGTGATTTTCATTCTCGGTCTGTTGACGACGATTGTGGTAATTAATGTGCTGCCCAGTCAGGATCGGGCGATGGTCCAGAAGGCGCGGGCGGATATTGCGACGCTCGGTCAGGCGCTGGAAATGTACCGGCTCGATAATCTCGCCTATCCCGGTTCGTCGGACGGATTGCAGGCATTGATTGCACAGCCGGCATCGCTGGCGACGACCGCACGCTATCGCCAGGGCGGCTATATCAAGAAACTGCCCGACGATCCGTGGGGACGGCCCTATCAATATGATAATCCCGGCCGTCAGGGCCCCGGTTTTGATCTCTATTCGCTGGGTGCCGATGGCGCGCCGGGCGGCGATGATGACAATGCCGATATTTACGCCGAATAAGATCAGCAGCGCGTGAACCATAATCTTCTTCTGATTGCTTTTCCGACTACGGATGACGAGCCGCACTATTGGTGGCACGTCAAGGATGGCGCGGTGCAGGCTTGGGGATGCGATCCGGACCCGCTCATGGCTTCGCAAGTCTATGGGCCGGATGCGGCGCAAGCAGCTGTTCGCGTGGTCGCGCTGGTGCCGTCGCATCTGACCAGCATCATGGGCCACGAAGCGATCAGCGGCGCAAATGAAAGTCAGGCGCTTGCCGCTGCGACCATCGGGGCAAAAGCCCAGAGTCTGGAAAGCGAGAAGGTCCATATCGTCGCCACTATCGATGGTGCGGGCGGGGCGGTCACGGCATCGGTTGGACGGGATATATTATCTGCCGGCCTGGCCCATTTGCAGGCGCTGGATATCGATCCAGATGCGATCATTCCGTCGGGCTGGTTGCTGCCGCTTTCCAGTGATGGCGCGGTTTCTGTGGATTTTGGTTTCGACCAGGTTGTGCGTGCGAAAAATATCATCGCGATCGATGACCCTGTTTTTCGCGAGCTTCTCTTTGCCGACCTGACCGTAAAACCGATTACCGGCGATGATTTTGACGCCATGCTGGTCGGTGCTTCAGAAAAGAGCGATCTGAACTTTCGTAGCGGGCTGTTTGTGAAAAAGACGCAGCGCGTGATGGATGCAAAGCAAAAGCGCCGGCTCGGCTGGATCGCTGCGGCGCTGGTCATTGTCTCGCTTGCCATTCCTTCGGTGCAGCTGGCCCAATATCATTGGGCGGCCAGTGCGGCGGACGAGGCGGCTCTGGCCAATGCCGCGACCATCGTCGGTGAACAGGGGAATCCAGGCAGCGCCGAACGGGCACTGGACCAGCGTCTGATCGCCGAAAGTCGCGGCAATATCATGTTCCCGATTCCGGCTTCGGCGCTCTATTCTGCGCTCCAACAGGTCCCGAATGTATCGATCACCCGGATGGCTTATGACGAAAATGGCATTGTGTCGGCGACATTATCGGCGATCCGCAACGAGGATATCAATCCCGCCCTGCTGGCGATGCAGGAAGCGGGCTTCATCATCACTGCAACCCCGCGCACCGATGCCACGGGTTCGGCGCAGGCGGACATTACGGTGAGGGCGCCATGATAGACAATATAAGAAACTGGTTTTCCGGTCTTAGCCAGCGGGAAAAGATTCTAGTCGGTATCGCCGGTCTGCTGTTGGCGGGACTAGTCGGCTATTATGGCATCGCACGGCCAATGTTCGGCGCCATGACATCTGCCGAAGAGCGTTATGTCAATGCAGTCGACCGGCAGGTGCGGATCGATGCCAAGGTTGCGGCGCTCCAGCAGCCGGTGGATGGACAGTCGGCCAAGTTCAGCGGCGCGATCGATGCAATTGTCGGCCAAAGCGCCGGTGAAACGGGGATCGCGGTGGCTTCTGTCACGCCGCAGTCGGATAGCCGGGTCAATATGGTGGTGGAATCTGCCAAGCCAACAGCTTTGTTCGGCTGGCTGGCGCGGATCGAACGGGAGGGAATCACTATCGAATCTCTCAGCATCACCCCTGCTGGGAACGGAACAATATCGGCAAATTTGGCCTTGCGGTCAAATTAGTAACAGGGCCGCGGCCCTGTTACTCGGCGGGTTCGGTATGACGCTGCTTAGTTGCAGGGAACATCACGCTGCCATCGTAGGCTGACATGACTTCTGGTTCGGCCAGATCGGCTTTTGCGACTTTCGCTTCTTTCTGGACCCATTCGCCATTTGCATTGCGCATATAGGCGGGCGCCCGCTGGACGTTCCAGACCAGACCCATTTTCTCCCACAGATAGATGGTCTGGCCGTTCAGGTCGAATTCCCACCAGGCAATTTTTGACGACGCGGCGCGGGGGTGCTGGTGATGGTTATTGTGCCATCCGTCACCAAAGGTCATCCAAGCCATGAACCAGTTGTTGCGCGAGCCGTCTTTGGTCTTGAACCGCTGTGAACCAAAGACATGGCCGATGCTGTTCACGCCCATGACGAAATTCAGAAAGAAGAAGTTGCGAAAGAAGCCACCGATCAGGATTGTGCCGATGATATATTCCGGGCCTCCCAATGCCAGCGCCCAAAGGGCCGGAAACACGATGCTGGAGAAAATGGCGATCGACCAGCGATGCTTGTGGCACCATAAAACCTGCGGGTCGTCGATCAGGCCCTTGCCGTAAATATTCATGTCCGATGTCGTATTGTCGAACAGCCAACCGAAATGGGCGATGCCAAGCCCTTTCCATTTCGGCGTTTTCTTGCCGTGGCCATCGACATAGGGGCTGTGCACGTCCCCGATATGATCGGAAAAAGCATGGTGGCGGCGATGGTCGGCCGCCCATTTCAGCACCGAAGCCTGACAGGCCATTTGCGCCATGATGCCAATCGCGAGGCGCATTTTTGGTCCCGCTTCAAATGCGCGGTGGGTGAAATAGCGATGATAGCCGATGCCTACACCCATGTTGATCAGTGCAAAACCGAACAAAAAGGCAGACCATTCTACCCAGCCGGTCGAATGGAAGATGGTCCAATAAAGCGCACCGAGAGAGCCCAGCGCCATCGAAGAAAGCAATATGCCATATTCAATTTGCTTCGCCCGCGCAGCCGGTCCGCCAATAATGACGCCAAGCTGTGGATGCTTTTCCGACGGTGTATATTCATCGGGTTGAATGTCGCTAAATGCGGTTGCCATCGACAAAAATCCTAGAAAAGTAACTCAGAACCTTAGGATATAGGCTATTTACGATGATTACAATTCTGTTAACCATTGGCCCGGGCTTGAGGCAGAAAGCCGTCTGTTTTTGTCAATTTTGACGCGCTGTTTTGATGGTTTGACGCGAATCCTGGACATCTTTCCGACATATCCGAAGCGGAGCAGAAGTGGCAGAAATGCCTTCGCTGTTATGGCGTTGGACGGGTCACTATCGGCCAATAAACTTTATTACGGGCTAGTCGTCGCTGAGCCGTTCGCGCGCGCTGCGGCTTGTTCTTGGCGAAGATCGGGGGCCTTCTTGACGCGGTGGTCTGGCTGTCTCAGCGGTCGGGGCTGCGGGTTGTGGTCGGGCCTGCGGCTGTTCGATGGCTTGTGTCGGACGGCGGTCTGTACGCGCTGTCCGGTCCCCGCGATCGCGAGCCGGCGCGGCCTGAACAGAGCTGTCGGGGCGTGGCGCCCGTGTCTCCGGGCGATTGCCGCGGTCGGAACGCAAGCCACTATTTTCGCGGATATTGTCATTATTGCGATAGTTGCGGTGCCTCTGGTCCCGGGGACCGTCGCTGCGCTCATAACGTTGGTCGCGCCGCTCTGACCGCCGTTCCGGGTTCGAGTTGCGCTCTCTGGCTAGTTGTCCGCCAAATGTGACACGCTGTCTGGCCCAATGGCGCCGGTCATTATGGCGCATCGCATGGCGCTGGCCACCGCGGTCGAAGATATAGATGCCATAGCCTGGATAATAATATTGATCATACCAGCCGCCACCATACCCGATATTGGCGAAGCCATAGCCATAGTCGCAGGCATAATAGTCGTCGAACGGTGTATAGGGATCGCAATCATAACCACGATTGCTGGCATAGCCGTCGCCATAATAGCCCGTGCCACCATACATGCAGCCGCCCAGACTCAATAGCGCACCAGCAGCTACAGCAGACTTTAATAGCCGGGGCATCGTAAAATTAGTCATGATCTTTCCTCAAGTCGGCCCCTGCGGCGCCAGCCATAAAGGGTTGTGGTTCTTTTTCTGTTGCTGTCACCGGTAAGGCGCTGCGATTGAATAGTGTATGAATGGAGTGGCTTGCTGACATTGATGAAAGTAGCTATTAAGCGATTTAAACCTTAGCTCAGGAGCGCTCCCGTGGCCACAATTGCAGAAAAACCGCATGGATATCCCTTCCAGGAATCGGCCAACCCGCATTGGGTGAAACGGCCGACCAAGGAAGAGTTGGCGCATATTCCGGGTGAGGAAGGTTTGCCGTTCTTGGGCTGTACGCTCGAGCTGCTCAAAGATCCGGGTGCCTTTGGACGCAGGATGTTTGAGCAATATGGATCGGTCTACCGGGCCTTCAGTTTCGGTGGATGGTCGGTCAACATGCTTGGTGCCGATGCCACTGAACTGGTGTTGTTCAACAAGGACAAGATATTCTCGAGCGAACAGGGTTGGGGTCCTATCCTCAACAATCTTTTTCCGCGCGGCTTGATGCTGATGGATTTCGAACGCCATCGGGCGGATCGCAAGGCGCTGTCGGTGGCTTTCAAACCCGGACCGATGAAGCATCACTGTCAGGTCCTGGGCGAGGGGATATTGGAGCGGGTTGCCGATTGGGGCGGGACTGAATTTAATTTTTACCCGGCGATCAAATCCTTGTCGCTCGATACTGCTGCCAGCGCGATTCTTGGAATCCCCTGGGGGCCGGAAGCGGACAAGATCAATAAGGCCTTTGTCGATGAAGTACAGGCTTCGGTTGGCGTGGTGCGCAAGCCCATTCCCTTGACCAAAATGTGGAAGGGCGTGAAGGCCCGTGAATATCTGCTCGAATATTTCACCCCGCAAGTGAAAGAGCGTCGCGCTAAGGGCGGCGAGGATATTTTTACGCAAATTTGTTTGGCAACCCATGAAAATGGCGACCTGCTTACCGAAGGCGAAGTCGTCGATCACATGAATTTTCTGATGATGGCGGCGCATGACACAATTACCTCGTCGGCGACCAGTCTGGTCTATTTACTCGCCAAAAATCCCCAGTGGCAAGACAAGCTACGCCAAGAATGTTTGTCGGTTGCACCTGCTGGAACGGCGCTAACGATGGAGCAATTGGGTAAGCTTGAATTGACCGAAATGGCGTTCAAAGAAGCGCTGCGGCTGATTCCGCCGGTTCCCTCGATGCCGCGCCGGGCGATTAAGGAATTTACCTTCCGCAACTATACGATTCCAGCGGGCGCGACTGTCGGTATAAGTCCGAGCTTTGTGCACAAGATGGAAAAACACTGGCCCAACCCCGACAAGTTTGATCCCTTGCGCTTCACGCCGGAAAACAGCATCGGCCGTCACAAATATGCCTGGGTGCCTTTTGGCGGCGGCGCGCATATGTGTCTCGGGCTGCATTTTGCTTATATGCAGATCAAGATTTTGATGCACGCGATGCTGACCACCAACCGCGTCGTTCTGCAGGGCGGACCGGATTACGAGCCTAAATGGCAGGTTTTTCCGATCCCGCAACCCAAGGACGGACTGCCGGTGCGGCTCGAGCAGCTCTAGTCGCCATGTTCGTGTCGTTGACAGGTTAGGATTATTCCGGCCGACGTAAAAATTGACAGTCCCATATTCGCGTGCCACTCCTTAAGCTTATCTGGGGAGGTGATTATGGGGCGGTTTCAATCAAAACGTAAATCATCCATCCGGCTGCTTCGCGCGGCAGCTGCATTGTTGCTGGCGGGGCCGGTCACGCAAGGGTGCAGCGGGGAACCCGAAGCGGCGAGCGAAGAAACAGCCGCCCTATTGCCCACACAGAATATCACCGCAGCAAGTTTTGGCTGTATCAGCGATCTGACCGCAGTCGACCGCTTTTATGTTGGCAATCTCAACGGTGACCTCAAGTCGACCGTCGCGGTGGCGAGCGCAGAGGAAGGCGGCATATATCCGGCGGGCTCGGTGGTGCAACTGGTCCCGACCGAAGTGATGGTGAAGCGCGAAGCGGGTTTCAATCCGGTTACCAAGGACTGGGAATATTTTGATCTTGATGTCTCAGCGGCGGGGACAAAAATCCTGACTCGCGGGGCCGAAGAAGTGGTCAACCGCTTTGGCAACAGCTGTCAGGATTGCCATGTCAAGGCGGTGCCGCAGTTCGACCTAATTTGCAAGACCGACCATGGCTGCGACCCGATTCCGATCAACGACGTGATGATCCGCGCGCTGCAGAAGACCGATCCGCGCTGCGAAGCGCAGCCATTGACCAACGAAGAAGCGGAGGGTCTGCAGCAGCTGCAGGCGGCTTTGGGGGTTTAGAAACTATTTAGTGAGTATTTCCGTTAGACTTGAGCTTGTTGAAGCACGCCCGTAAACAGGCTCGCCATGAACAACATAGAGGAGAATATATATGGCCGCATTCCGCATCCTTTCCTTCCTGATTGGTTTCATCCCGCTCTGGTTCGGGGTCAACGGCCTTTTATTCGGCGCGGCGGAGCATATGGGCGGGGATGCATTCAGCAGCGCGATGGATAATCAATACCGTTATTACTCCGGTGTCTATATCGGCGTTGCATTGATGATTTTCTATAGCGCTGGCGAGATGCGGAAAAGAGCTATGCTGTTCCGCTTCGCGATGCTGTTCTTTTTCATCGGTGGCTGTGCCCGGGCCGTTGCCTACCTCACTGTTGGCCCGCCGCCGACCGAGCAATTCGCCGCAATGTTCGTGGAAATTCTGTCGCCCCTATTGCTGCTCTGGCAGGCCAAGGTGCTGCGATATTAGGAAAAATATTCGGGGAACCGCTCCTTCGTTTCCGTGAAGTTCATTTCGTCAGCATATCCTTCAGATAGCCGCCGGTGAAACTGGCTTTCACTTCAGCAACCTCTTCCGGCGTCCCTTGCGCGACAATCTCGCCGCCGCGCACGCCGCCTTCAGGGCCCAGGTCGAGAATATGGTCGGCGGTCTTGATGACGTCGAGATTATGCTCGATCACGATCACGCTATTGCCTTGCTCGACCAGCTGGTGGAGCACCTGCAAAAGCTTCCGGACATCCTCGAAATGCAGGCCGGTGGTGGGTTCATCGAGAATATAAAGCGTCTGTCCGGTCGAGCGTTTGGACAGTTCCTTGGCCAGCTTGACCCGCTGTGCTTCGCCGCCGGACAGGGTGGTCGCTTGCTGGCCAACCTTCACATAGCCGAGGCCGACTTCATAGAGCATCGCCATCTTGTCGCGGATCGGCGGCACCGCCTTGAAAAAGCTGACCGCATCCTCGACCGTCATATCGAGAATATCGGCGATCGACTTGCCCTTGAACTTCACCTCGAGCGTCTCGCGATTATAGCGTTTGCCGCCGCATTCCTCGCAGGTGACATAGACATCAGGCAGGAAATGCATCTCAATCTTGATCAGCCCGTCGCCGCGACATACTTCGCAGCGGCCTCCCTTGACGTTGAAGCTGAACCGGCCGGGTTTATAGCCGCGCACTAGCGCTTCGGGCAGGCCGGCAAACCAGTCGCGGATATTGGTGAAGGCGCCGGTATAGGTCGC
>JABMNS010000159.1 GCA_013204445.1 Sphingomonadales bacterium | reverse complement strand
GGTTCATCCAGAAGCACGATTGAAGGGCTTGCGGCCAGTGCGCGGGCAATTTCGCATCGCCTGCGCTCGCCGCCGGACAGTGCCATCGCTGGCGAACTGCGCAGCTTGGTCAGACCGAATTCATCAAGCAGCCGGTCAAGCGTTTCATGTCTGACGTTGGCATCGGGTTCCACCATCTCGAGGACTGCCATGATATTCTGTTGGACGGTCATTCCGCGAAAAATTGATGTTTCCTGAGGAAGGTAGCCAATGCCGAGGATCGCCCGGCGATACATGGGCAGTGATGTAATATCCTCACCGTCGAGCATGATTCGCCCTGCATCCGGTCTAACCAAACCCATGACTGAGTAAAAGCAGGTCGTTTTCCCAGCACCATTTGGGCCCAGCAGCCCTACGACTTCACCGCGTCCTACCGACAGCGATACATCGGACAGGACCGAGCGCTTGTCATAGCTTTTGGCAATCGAGACCACCGCCAGGCCATGCTCCATGGCATCACTGGCCATGGCGGCACCGGGATCGGCCATTGTTGGAATTTCAGTCGCGGCTATGTCGTTCATCATTCATCCTCATTTGCATGGGCTGTCTTGTTTATTGGTTAACAGCGTGCCCCAATCTGATCCGAATTGGCAAGCTTTGTGCATGGAAGACCGAAAGATGGTCTTTTCCCAAAGAAAATCAAGCATCGTTGGAGCCGGGACGGGCATCGTTTTTCTGATTTCAAAGGGCGACGGCTTCTTTGTCGTCGCTGTTCGGGATTTCAGTCTTTGCGTTGCGGCACCGTGAATGTTCCGGATACCCGTCCGCTGGCATCCTGCGAACCGACTGAAGAGCCTCCGGTCGAGCGTCCATCAATGATCGATCTGCCCGAGTTGAGATCGATGATGACGCGGCCACCGGAAAGACGACTTGTTCCCTGTGTGAGCGTAACATTGCCGATCAAGGTGATTATACGTCGATTGAGGTCATATATGGCGACATTTCCCGAAGCAGTGTCGCCCGCTTTGCGAATGGTGACGCCACCAGATGCGTCGATCCGGTCAATCTCAATGCCTCCGGAGCTCCGATAAGCCACGGTCATGCGCGCCGCATTGAGCGCCAATCCGGCCTGCTCGACGCGAACTGCGCCCGACAGGACGACGCGGTCAGCACGATCCTGAACCTCGATCCGCCCGGCATTGAAATTTACCGGTGCGTTGCTGTCGTGGCTTCCGAAAACCTGAGCCGGGGCTGGGCCTGCAAGCAGCAAAAACGACGCGGCCAGAAAAGCCGTGCCTGCGGAAAGGGAAAGAAAAAGTTTCAATTTCATCTAAGGTCTTCTTAGTCCATTTTGTTCGATCCGCAAATGCGCATTGCCATTCAGGGTCACGGTGCGTTCAGCCAAATCGGCTTCGAGCCGATCCGCCCTGAAAGTTCCGATATTGGTCCTTCCCTCAACCGCACCGTCGCTTCGCAATGTACGCTGCTTGAGATCAACGGTGACATTATTGGTCGAAAGACGATATCCACTGGTGGCCTCAACCTGCACGGGTCCTGGAACCCTGACATTTTCCTGATCCATATCATAGCGGCCTTCGTTGGCGCGTATCTGGGCCGGACCCTCCTTCAGCAATATGCGAGCGGAAAGATCCTTCAACTCGACGATTGCTTCGCTCGAGCTTTTCTGCACGGCAGAACCCGCTTTTAGAGAAAACGGGCGGCCTTCGCTATCCTCACCCCGATAGAGCGCCTCGGTGACTCGCATGCGTTCCTTGGCGACATCAACGCTATTCTTGTCCAGAACGAAACTCAATTCGCCTCCCATCGTGAACGGGGCTAGAGCCAGCATCGACCCCAATAGCCCAACTCCCACAGGCAGAATGAAGCGCAGCCATTTTATGTTTCGATCATGCTTGCCGTTCGGAGCAGCAAATTCCTGACGCTTCGTCCGGATCGGGTTGACGGCGGTCGACATGGTTAAGCCATAATCCCATGATCATTATCGCGACGACTGAACAAGAATATCGACCGTTCAGGCATGCGCAAAAATGTCTATTTCCGGCCAGCCAGCCAGATCCAGTCGTGCACGGTCCGGCAGAAATTCAAAGCAGGCCTGAGCAAGCGCAGCTCTACCCTCCCGCTCGAGCCGGATTTCCAGCTCATTCTTCAATCTGTGTAGAAAGCGAACATCCGACGCAGCATAGTCCCGCTGGGCCTCGCTGAGTTCGGGGTTGCCCCAATCGCTGGATTGCTGCTGCTTCGAGATGTCCTGACCGAGAAGCTCGCGGACCAGTTCCTTCAGTCCATGGCGATCCGTATAGGTCCGGATGAGCCGCGAAGCGATTTTCGTGCAAAACACTGGGGCCGCCATCACGCCAAGATAACATTCGATTGCGGCAAGGTCAAAACGGGCAAAGTGATATAGCTTCAAGCGATTTTGATCGGACAGAATCGCCCGGAGATTGGGAGCGCTATAGTCACTATTGGGACCAAAGCGCACAAGATGCTCGTCGCCTTGGCCGTCTGATATCTGAAGCAGGCACAGACGGTCACGGTGGGTTTGGAGTCCCATGGTTTCTGTGTCCACCGCCACGGCGCCATCGCTCAGAACGCCTGCTGGAATATCTTCTTCATGAAAAAAAACTGCCATCAATATTTGCCTGTCTATTTTATCTCTAGGCCAACTTCATTTTCTCAACCGTGGCGTCGGTATGACGCCTTATTTGGCTTCTGGTTTCAAACCATGGCCAGATCTCCGGCTGCGAAAATTGACAGCAGCGCATCATCGAATATGCTATGTGCCGCAGGCCGGTTCAAACAGCAAGTCTAGTTTGAGCCTCATTGCGCATAGGAAATGCACGAACAACATAGGGGTTTGATAATATGGCAGAGAAAATACCTGAACCAGTGGCCCCCGGTTTCGATCTCAACAAGGCAACCATAGTCTCGCTCCTTTATATCGCCGGTTTTTTCGTCGGTATCACCGGCTTGGTGGGGTTCATTCTTGCGTTGGTCTGGAAGAATGAGGTCGCAGGAACATGGGAAGAAAGCCATTTGCAATTTCATGTGATGACATTTGTGACCGGATTGGTGGTCGGCACTATCGGCGGGATTCTCTCTTTCATATTGATCGGAATTCCCATATTGCTGGCGCTCGCGGTTTGGATATTGGTCCGTTCGGTGCTGGCATTGCTGAAAGCGCAGAAACATGAACCCATCGCTGATCCGAAAACCTGGCTTTTCTGAACAGGATCGGCTGGACATCAGTTTCAGTCAAACTGGCACCAAAACACCGAATTCATTCGCTTATTCCTCTATTTTTCTATATGGCTAAGGAGTGCGGTAATGGGATTCGCGCGAAACAATGTTCCGGAGATCGTCCGCTGTGACATTGATATTACTGGGTAGGGCGAATTGAAAGTGACGATTTTAGAATGGGTTTTGACAGAAACCGGCGAGGTAGAGGCCGGGACAAGCGCGACGGCTTCGGTGACGAAAACTTCGATGGATATCAAGGTGATAACGGTCCGCCCGTAGAAAAATATACACGGCCAGATAGTGATTCGGGCGGCGCCCGACGAGGCGGCGGTATGCCGGATCAGGTTGTCGGCGAAAGCACCGGTACGGTTAAATTTTTTAATGTGCAAAAGGGTTTTGGCTTCATCGTGCAAGATGGTGGCGGCGAAGATGTTTTTGTCCATATTAGTCAAGTCGAACGCGCAGGCCTGAAAGGTCTCGCTGAAGGCCAGACATTACGCTTTTCACTGGTTGACCGCGGCGGGAAAGTTTCCGCTTCGGATATTCAGGTCGAAGGCGATCTTATCGAAGTTCCGGATAGCGGAGGTCCCCCTCGCGAAGATCGTAGTGGTGGTGGTGCCCCTCGCCGGGAACTTACTGGAGAAAAGGCCACGGGTACCGTGAAATTTTTCAACGGCAGCAAAGGCTTTGGCTTCATTCAACGCGATGATGGACAGCCCGATGCATTTGTCCATATTTCAGCCATAGAACGCGCCGGTATGCGCGGGTTAGAAGAAGGCGACAAGCTGGAGTTTGAACTGGAAGTCGACCAACGCGGCAAGACTGCGGCGGTGAATTTGGTCGCGAAATAGTTCTTTAGACTCAAGCAAACATGCCGAAAATGGCGGGCTTTGCCCGCCATTTTTTTACGCCATTAGGTCCCGCCGTGACGATACGATCAACCGAGCATAGAAAAGCCCGCCCAAAATGTTCGACGGCCTTTTCTGAAAATCGAAAGCCTCATTTTCATTACATCCGTGACGATTAAGCAACAGAAGTTGGCAGTTTACATGTGCGGGCGAACGGCGGAAGACTTGTGATCAACTCTGCAGATAATTCCTAGCCTTTGCTCAGTCTTTCTGAGCAATCTCCAGCAGGAACCAGGCGCGTTCTTCTGCTTGGTCAGTCCAGTCATCTAACAGTCCATCCGTGGCGTTGTCCCCGGCCTCTGCCGCCAACTCCTTCGCATCGCGAAGTTTTGCCACGAGTTTCAGATTGTCCAAACGCAATTCGGCAAGCATGTCTGGTGCCGCGACCTTGGCATCGTCATTGTCAGCAATGCCCTGTCGCCGTGATATGTCACCGATTGAGGTGATTGTGCGGTGTCCATTCTTGCGAACCCGCTCGGCAATCAAGTCAGTAGGGACATGATAGAGGCTTTTTCTTGACATCGGGTGGTATTTTCACCATTAGCTCCGTAATCGAATGCGGCGCCAGATTGCGTCGCTCTTTTTATTTCAGCTTCTGACTTAAGG
>JABMNS010000158.1 GCA_013204445.1 Sphingomonadales bacterium | reverse complement strand
CGCCCGGCGTCGCATGACGCACCGCGCCGATCCGCTTGTCCACCTTATGACCGGGCAATTGGCCCCCTTCGCCGGGTTTTGCGCCCTGCGCCATCTTGATCTGGATATCGTCGGCATTGACCAGATATTCGGCAGTGACCCCAAAACGGCCACTGGCGACCTGCTTGATGGCAGAGCGCATGGAATCGCCGTTTGCCATCGGAATGAATCGATCCGGTTCTTCGCCGCCTTCTCCGGTATTGGATTTGCCGCCAATGCGGTTCATCGCAATAGCCAGCGTGGTGTGCGCTTCCCGGCTGATCGAACCGAAGCTCATCGCGCCGGTGGCAAAGCGCTTTACGATCTCGGTCGCTGGCTCGATCTGATCGATATCAAGCGGTTCATTGGCCTTGGTCAGCTCCATCAACCCGCGAATGGTCAGCAGACGCTCGCTCTGTTCGTTGATCGATTGTGCAAATTCCGCGTAATTTTTCGGGTCATTGCCGCGCACCGCATGCTGCAAATTCGCAATATTGGCGGGAGTCCAGGCGTGCTCTTCGCCGCGCAGCCGGAAGCCATAGATGCCGCCGACATCGAGCATGTTCTTATAGATCGGATTATTGCCATAGGCCTGGGTATGCCGATCCACGGTTTCCTTGGCGATCTCCGCCAGCCCGACGCCTTCAATCATGGTCGCCGTTCCGGTGAAATATTGTTCAACAAATTCACTGGAGAGGCCAACCGCATCAAAAATCTGGGCCCCGCAATAGCTTTGATAAGTCGAGATGCCCATTTTCGACATGACTTTCAAAATGCCTTTGCCGATGGCTTTGATATAATTTTGCTCGACCTGTTGCGTGGTCAACGGCAGTTCGCGGTGGACGCGAATTTCCTCAAGCGTTTCGAAAGCCAGATAGGGGTTGACCGCCTCCGCGCCATATCCTGCCAGCACGCAGAAATGGTGCACTTCGCGGGCTTCGCCCGTTTCAACAACCAAACCGGTCTGCATCCGCAGGCCCTGCCTGACCAAATGATGGTGTACCGCCGCGGTCGCCAGCAGGGACGGCATTGCGATGCGGTCAGGGCCTTTGGCGCGGTCGGAAAGAATAAGAATATTGCGGTCGGCGAGCACAGCTTCCGTTGCCGCCCAGCACATTTCCTTGATAGCCATTTTCAGACCCGCTGCACCGCTTTCGGCATCCCAGGTAATGTCGATGGTTTCGGTTCTAAATGCCCCGTCCAGTGCATCCTCGACAGACCGGATTTTCAGCAAATCCGCGTTGGTGAGCACAGGCTGGTCAACCTCGAGCCGTTTATGGGTACCGGCGTCATGACCAAGTAGATTGGGTCGCGGCCCGATCATCGAGACGAGCGACATCACCAGTTCTTCGCGGATTGGGTCGATCGGCGGATTAGTGACCTGGGCAAAATTCTGTTTGAAATAGTCGTATAGAAGCCGGGGCTTGCTAGAAAGCACGGCAATGGGCGTGTCGGTCCCCATGGATCCGATTGGATCCTGGCCATCGGTGGCCATGGGCTCGAGGAACTTGGTGATATCTTCCTGGGTAAAGCCGAACGCTTGCTGGCGATCCAGCAGCGATGCGGGATTGCCTTGTTCATTCGCATCCGGCGCAGCAACATCGTCGAGATCTTCAAGATCAAGATCTTTCAGATTATACTGTGTTGATTCCAGCCATTTTGCATAGGGCTTGGCTTTCGCGAGATCGGCCTTGATCTCTTCATCTTCAATGATCCGGCCCTGCTCCATGTCGATGAGCAGCATTTTGCCGGGCTGTAACCGCCATTTGCGAACGATATTATCTTCTTTGACCGGCAGCACGCCGGATTCCGATGCCATTATAACATGGCCATCATCGGTCACACAGAAACGTGCCGGGCGCAGACCATTGCGGTCCAGCGTGGCACCGACTTGACGACCGTCGGTAAAGGCAACCGCGGCAGGGCCATCCCATGGCTCCATCAAGGCGGCGTGATATTCGTAAAATGCTCTCCGGTCAGCATCCATCAAGGGATCGCCTGCCCACGCTTCGGGGATCAGCATCATGACCGCATGGGGCAATGAATAGCCTCCTGCGACAAGCAGCTCTAGAGCATTGTCGAGACAGGCTGTGTCGGATTGACCGTGCGGGATGAGGGGCCACATTTTGTCGAGGTCGGCGCCCAACAGATCGGATTCCATGGTCCGGCGACGGGCGTTCATCCAGTTGACATTGCCGCGGACGGTGTTGATCTCGCCATTATGGGCGATGAACCGATATGGGTGCGCCAATTTCCACGACGGGAATGTATTGGTAGAGAAGCGCTGATGGACCATTGCCACAGCTGAAGTGGTGAGGGGGTTGTTTAGATCCTTGTAGAAGGACCCGACCTGATCGGCGAGCAATAGGCCTTTATAGACAATGGTTCGGGTCGAAAAGGACGGCATATAAAATTCAGTCAGGCCCGGCATTGCATTTTTTTCAGCGATACCATCGAGCGGATTATGCACTTGTTTGCGTATCGCCAGGATTTTGCGTTCGAATGCGTCTTGATCGGCAAGCGTTTCGCCTTTGCCAATCATTGCCTGGCGAATCAGCGGCATCTGGGCGAGCACGGCTTTACCGATGCCCGTTATGTCGATCGGTACGTCGCGCCAGCCGACCAGAACTTGGCCTTCCTTGGCGATGAAGCGCTCAAAATGCGCTTTTGCATATTCCGCTTCTGCCGGATCCGACGGCAGGAAGCACATCGCCACAGCATAGTCGCCAACCGGCGGCAGGATCAGCTTTTCCGAATCCGCCCAATCCCGCAGAAGTGCGTCAGGAATCTGCAATAATATCCCTGCGCCATCACCCAATAGCGGGTCGGCGCCAACGGCACCCCGGTGATCAATATTGACCAGAATCTCGAGGCCGCGCTTAACCGTAAGATGCGATTTCTTACCCTTGATATTCGCAACAAAACCAACGCCACATGCGTCATGCTCGTTGTTTGAATCGTACAGGCCTTGACGTGGCGGGAAACTCATATTCCGTCCTTATATTTCGATACAATTTTTGTAATTAAAGTTCTCCTAGATGGAATTTCACGTATTTTGAAGATAAGATTTATACATACGGGAAAAGAAACATTGCGCGCCTATCCGGCGCCGTTAGGGATGGCCACCTGAGTTGGCTGAATTGAGAAGCAATTTCAAAGCCGTGGTCATTATCAAAAAGGTGGAGCGGCAACCCGATTTCTTGCCTTTAGACCTATGGAGATTGCCCAATTTGTCTGTTTGAGGCATGGACCTGTCCGTCAGATCCATATCGGTAAGCGGCAGGACAATCACGTTTGAACAATATTTTGCCCATCTTCGATTTTCTGCGGGTCAAAGCGGAGGCGAACCAGAAAATAGTCTTGATCACGCTGACTGCAGTCACTGGTGCGTCGACTCGCAACCCGGGTACGCACATGGCCGTGGCGGAGGATGGTTCGTCAGCCGGCTCTTTCTCCGGCGGATGCGTGGAAGCCGCTGTGGTTGCCGAAGCCCTGGACGTGCTCAGCAGCGGGACGCCTCGCGAGATCAGATTCGGCGCCGGCTCTCCCTATCTCGATATCCGCTTGCCATGCGGCGGCGGCATCGACCTGCTCTTTACCCCGATAGCGGATCGCACGATTGTTGCCGAGATTTTCGATCGGGTAGAGAAGCGCGAGCCTTTGACGATCATGCTCGATAGCGAAAGCATTCGCTGTGAAGCGCAACTGGCCTGCAGCAGCGCCGTGGAGCGAGCGGGTTCGCAGATATTGGTGCATCATATTCCAGCCGCCAAGCTGAATATATTGGGACACGGGCCATCGGTCGAAAGCCTGGTTAGGCTATCCACCAGCTATGGCATCGATTGTGCGGTCTTGTCGCCAGACCCCGCCGTGATCGCCGCGGTTCAGGACTTTGGGATTTCAGCCGATCTACTGAAAACGCCGCAAGCGACCGCTCTGCTCGATCCTGATCCATGGACGGCCTGCATTTTCTATTTTCATGATCATGACTGGGAGGCGGCATTGATGAAGCAGGCCTTGGCTTCTTCAGCTTTCTACTTGGGGGCAATGGGCAGCCACCAGACCCATGCCTTGCGGCTGCAATATCTGGCCGATATTGGTGTTCCCGCAGAAAAGCTTGCAAATATGGTTGCGCCGATCGGTCTGATACCGTCGTCGCGGGACCCTGCGACGCTGGCCTTGTCGACCTTGGCACAGGTGGTGGAGAGCTATCACCAGCATTTTGGCTTCAAAACTTAGGCTGCCTGGCCATGTTCCTTGTTTCTTCCGAAGGACCGTAATCCCATCTTTCACCAAAATCGCTGTGCTTCTTCGGGCGAGTCCAATCAATCAAGGACAAAACCAAAGCATCCCCTCGTCTCGCAAAGCAGGTTATCCTGCACCCGACCGAATAACCTAAATTCTCATCAAGATGACGAGTCATTCCCGATCCGCACCCTCCCGCGCCACCAGCTTATTTTCGGTAATCCAGCGGCGGATCGCGGTCGCCGAGAAGCGACTTATATTGATAATCCGGCCCCCGCGCTTTGTCGAACTCGGCCTTGGCTTCGACTCGCAGTTCCGGGTTGGTAAACAGTTCAATCGCCGCTAGGGTCAGTGTCTTGGCCGCGACCTGGACGCCCTTGAAGCCGATCGACATGCCGCTGGCTGCGGAAGATTGCCAGCTGTGCGCCGAGGTGCCGGGAACCCAGGTCGCGGTGCGCAGGCCCACGGTTGGCGTGGCGTAGGAGACATCACCGACGTCAGTCGAGCCATAGCCGAGCGTTACATTATAAGGCTGGACATCTTCCTGGCTGCCCAGCTTGTTGCCGGGCTTGTCAAAGCCGGCATATATGGTTTCGGCAAATTTCTGTTCTTCTGCCGTATAGGTGACGCCGCCGACCTGCCGTAATTTGGCGTCCATCATCTTCGCCAGCGGTTCGTTGACCAGCAGCGGGTTATTGCCGTGGATCACTTCCCAGTCGACCGTGGTGCCGGTGCCCATCGCTGCGCCGCGCGCTGCCTTTTCGAGCCGGGCCCAGATCGCATCGACCTCGGCCGGATCGGGATGGCGGACATAGTAGAAGACTTCGGCAAAGTCCGGCACGACATTGGGTGCGATGCCGCCTTCGGTGATCACATAATGGATCCGGCTTTGTTGCGGGATATGCTCGCGCATCATGTTGGCCATCATGTTGAATGCTTCGACCCCATCGAGCGCAGAGCGCGCCTTTTCCGGGGCGCCTGCGGCATGGGCTGAGATCCCATGGAACCGGAATTTGGCCGAGCGGTTGGCGAGGGTGGAGCGCGCCGCTGCGGAATTTTCATCATCGGCATGCCAGTGGAGCGCAATATCGACGTCGTTGAACAGTCCTGCGCGGACCATATAGACCTTGCCGCTGCCGCCTTCTTCCGCCGGCGTGCCATAGAGCCGGACCCGCCCGGGCGTGCCGGTTTTCTCCAGCCATTTGCTCACTGCAATGGCAGCTTCAACCGATCCGGCGCCGAATAGATTGTGGCCGCAGGCATGG
>JABMNS010000157.1 GCA_013204445.1 Sphingomonadales bacterium | reverse complement strand
GCGGTGAAATCATCGGCGTGGTTGGGGGATCCGGTACCGGAAAATCCGTGCTGATGCGCTCGATCATCGGACTGCAGACCCCGCAAGAGGGCGAGATCAAGGTCTTTGGCGAACAGATTTTGGGCAAATCCGATGCCGAGACGATCGAGATTCGCAAGCGCTGGGGTGTTTTGTTTCAGGGTGGCGCGCTCTTTTCGACGCTGACGGTCGCCGAAAATGTGATGGTACCGATCCGTGAATTCTATCCGGATATGGATCGTGAATTCCGGCGCGAAGTGGCCAAATATAAGGTCTGCCTTTCCGGATTGTCGCCCGATGCCGCCCCGAAATATCCCTCCGAACTATCCGGCGGGATGCGCAAGCGGGCTGGCATTGCGCGGGCGCTCGCACTAGATCCGGAACTGCTGTTTCTTGATGAACCGACCGCCGGACTGGACCCGATCGGCGCTGCCGCGTTCGACAATCTGACCAAGGAATTGCAGCAGACTCTGGGGCTGACGGTGTTCCTGATCACCCATGATCTTGACACATTGCATGCCATTTGCGACCGCGTGGCGGTGCTCGCCGACCAGCGCGTGATCGCCGTTGGCACGATCGACGAATTGCTCGCGCTCGACCATCCCTGGATACAGGAATATTTCAACGGTCCGCGCGGCCGACTGGCATCTGCCGGAAAAAAGATGCTGGGATGAGAATGATGAAGCGATTCAGAGAATTGTTGCAGGTGAAGGCACTGCTCGTCATAGAGGTGAAATAGATGGAAACGCGCTCCAACCATATCCTAGTCGGTGTTGTCACTTTGGCGATGCTGGCTCTAGTGGCCGCCTTTCTGGTATGGATCGTCCGCTTTGGCGACGGCGCGACCAAGCAATATGATATTTTCTTTTCCCAGTCGGTAGGTGGACTGGCATCGGGAACCGGCGTCACCTTTGCTGGCGTGCCCTCGGGGCAGGTGATCAAGGTCGAACTGTGGAAAAAAGACCCTAATTTTGTTCGAGTCCGGATTGCGGTCAGTGAAGACACCCCAATATTGGAAGGGACCACCGCCACCATCCAGAGCGTCAGCTTTACCGCGCCACCCAATATTCAGCTCGACGGCGCGAAAAAGGGTGCGCCGCCGATCACCGATCTCGGCCCCGAAGGGGTGCCGGTAATCCCGACCAAGCCCGGTGCGCTCGGCGAACTGCTGAACAGCGCTCCGCTGGTCGTGGAACGTCTGGCAACCCTTACCGACCGTTTGACCGAGCTATTGTCGGATGAAAATCAGAAATCGATCAGCGGCATATTGGCCAATACCAACAAGTTGACCGGCAGTCTGGCGAAACAGGCCCCGGGGCTGGAAGCGCTGATGGAAGAATCGCGGGTCGCCATCCGCAATGCCGGGCAGACCGCCGAAAAGCTGTCGCTTCTGGCGGATAATGCCAGTGGCTTTCTGACCAGCAACGGCGAACCGGTAGCAAAAAATCTGGCCAATACGCTGGACGCCGCCGACAAGAGTCTCCGCGCGCTGGAAGGAGTTTTGAAAAATGCACAGCCCGGCGCAGAGCGTTTTTCCAAAAAGACCCTGCCGGAAGTCGGACAGCTGGTAGAAGATATGCAGGCGCTGACCAAATCCATGACCAATGTGACCGAGCGGCTGGATCAGGGCGGGGCCGGGTCATTATTGTCGGCACCAGCGCTACCCGACTATGAACCGGGACAATGAAGGGGCAGATATGATGAGCAAGTTTCAATATTTGAAAGCCATCGGTCTGTTGACCGCAACCGGCGCGCTTGGCGCCTGCGTCAGTTTCGGTGCTTCCGAACCGCCGCCGTCCCTGCTGACGCTGTCAGCCGACCAGAAACTGTCGGCCGGAGCGATGCAAAGCGGGCCGCAAACCGGTTCGCTGGTGGTGGCACTGCCCGCCGCTCCGCAAAAACTGAATACCATTCGTGTGCCGGTGCAGACCAGCGGCACGGGCATTGCCTATCTGAAGGACGCTGTCTGGGTCGACAAACCGGCGCGTCTGTTTCAGGATCTGCTCAGCGAAACCATCGCCGCCAAAAATGGTCGGCTAGTGCTCACTGCCACCGAAGCGGGTGGCAATGCGCAAACCTATATCACCGGCGAACTGGTCAATTTCGGTCTCGACGGGCCCAGCCTGACGGTAACCGTCACCTATGATGCGGTAAAAATGACCGAAGACAAGCCGGTCGAGAAAAAACGCTTCGAAGCCAGTGGAAAAGTTTTTGCCGCTGAACCGGAAGCCGTCGGAGAAGGCCTTAACAAGGCTGCCAATAAAGTGGCTGCCGACGTCGCGTTATGGGTTGGCTCATAGCTTAGCAAAGCCTGTTATTCCTCGCCATAGCTGAACCCCTCGGGTTCCGGCCAGTCGATCGCCGCCGCCGCCATTACCCGGAACAGGCATCCCATCTCATCTGCATGGGTCAGCCGCTGATGCGCAGCCCGGATAGTGTCGGCTTGTTTCGGACTTGCCGCAATCAGCGCCGCAGCGCGTTGATCAATCCCGAGCGACTTCAGCCACTGGCCCTGTTCGGTTGGGCCATGTACGGCCAGCAAGCGCGTTCGCGCGATATTGGCCAGCGTGTGAAAATCAACATGGGCGGTGAGGTCGGAGGTGCCGGGGCAGTCAAACGGGCTGATCGGCATATGATCCTTCACCGCCTGCAGGGTGCTGCCGGTTCCCGGTCTCGCATAGCCATAGTCGATGATCAGCAGGATGCCGCCCTGTTTCGCCAGTCGATTGGCTAGATTGCCGGCCCATTCCACACTGACTGGCGAGCGTTCCAATATCGCGCCTTCCGGAAATCCGCTCGCGCTGCCGCTAATCTGATCCGCTGCCGTCTGAGCGCTCGGTATCGGAACAAATTTGCTGCGATCCCGGGCAATCATTTGCCGCCGCCAGCCACCGGATGTCGCAACAAATTGCTCGACCGGCAGGGCGTCGAAAAATTCGTTGGCGACGATCAGCAGCGGCCCGTCTGTCGGCAGGCTTGAAATGTTGTTATGCCATATTGCATCGGCATGCAGCTGCGCCTGTTTGGCTTTCAATACCGGGCTGGTCTCGACAAAATGGATGGCTGGACTGCAGCCGAATTTGCGCATGGATCGCAGCGCATCATGGGCCAATGTGCCTCGCCCCGGACCCAGCTCGACATAGTGACAATGGCTGGGTGACCCTTTGCGAAGCCAAAGATCAGCTAGCCAGATACCGACAATCTCGCCGAACATCTGGCTGATTTCCGGGGCAGTGACGAAATCACCCTCTTCGCCCAGCGGGTCCTTGCTGGCATAATAAAAGTCATTGGCGATCGCCATATAGTCGCCAAGCGGGATCGGGCCTTCGCGGTCGATCCGGTCGGCGATAATATGGGCTGCACTGGGTAGGTCCGCCTTGGTGCCGTCAGGCAACGCTCTTGTCTCCCGCCACCGTTTCGACGCGCGCGCGCCTGCCTTTTGCGGTGAAGAACAGCCATGCACCAAGCAATATCATCGGCACCGTCAGCCATTGGCCCATGCTGAAGCCCGATTGCTCGACCAGCCAGGTCAGCTGGATATCCGGCTGGCGGAAAAATTCGACGGCGAAGCGGCTGAAGCCGTAGACCAGCAATCCGGCACCAACAAGCTTGCCGGGCTGATAGCGGGCATCGGTTTTCCAGAAGAGCAAAGAGAGAATGATAAAATAGACGACACCTTCCAGCCCGGCTTCATAAAGCTGGCTGGGATGGCGCGCGACTTCGCCGCCCATCGGGAAAATGATCGCCCAGGCCACGTCGGTTTGCCGTCCCCACAGCTCGCCATTGACGAAATTGGCCAGCCGCCCGAAGAACAGGCCGAACGGTATGACACAGGCGATATAGTCGCACATGCGCAGAAAACTTAGCTTCTCTCGCCGCGAGGTCCACCACAACGCAAGCACAACGCCGATCGTGCCGCCGTGCAGAGACATGCCGCCATTCCAGACCTGCAATATCTTGATCGGCTCCAGCAAGATCTCTGGATTGTAGAAAAATACATAGCCCAACCGGCCGCCGACGATGATCCCGAGCGTCGCCCAGAAGATCATGTCATCGGCGTGGCGGCGGGCCATCGGCGAGCCTGGCTGGCCGACCAATTTGGTCAGATACCAGTAACCGATCAAAATCCCCGCGAGATAGGCCAGCGAATACCATTTGAGCTGGAAAAAACCGAGGTCGAGCGCATTGGGAGAGAGGCCAAGTTCCTCAAATCGCGTAAACTGTGCCGCATTGGCCAATATAATATCAATCAACTCTTTTCCCCACGTGGTTTCCTGTCCATATAAAGGGAAATTTCCCTATACCAAGAGGGAACAACGGGAGACTTGAATAATGGCGACCTCTGAACTGGATCTGGTAATCGATAAAACGCTGGAAGCGCTGACCCAGCCAGGTCAGTTGCTGGAACTCGACACGATCAACAAATACGGCCTCGACATGCCGATCTTCAAGAACGCACCGCAGAATGTTTCGGATTTTTTCGCCTATTTCTGTAACGAGCATGCCGACAAGGAATTTCTGATAGATGGCGATATCCGTCTAACCTTCGGAGAGGCCTATGCCGCTGCACGCGTTTTGGCCGGCGGACTGGTCAAAGGCTATGGCGTTCAGAAAGGCGACCGTATCGGAATCGCCGCACGCAATTCGGCCAATTGGGTTGTCCTCGACATGGCGATCACCATGGCTGGTGGTGTTTCGACCAAACTGAATGGCTGGTGGCGCGGTGATGAACTGGCCGACGGGATCGAGGATGTCGGTTGTTCCTTTGTTTTTGCCGACTATCAGCGGGCCCAGCGGCTGGTTGAATCCAAACGCGACCATGGAGCTGAACTATTGGTCTTTGAGCATGACAAATTGCCTCTCGAAGGGCTGAAAGTCATGCTGGAAAAAGGTGGTGGCGCTGAAACGCCGCTGCCGCAAATGGGACCCGAAGACAATGCGACGATCCTGTTTACCTCCGGTTCCACCGGTCGCTCAAAGGGCGCTTATGCCGAACATCGTTCGGTTGTGCAGGGCGCGATGAGCTTCGTCGGGACGGTGCTGGTGCTGGTCCATATCATGACCGAAGCCGGCAAGATGCCAGAAGGACAGCCGACCGCGCTTGTCTGTGTGCCGCTATTCCATGTCACCGCATCGGTGCCGCTGGTGCTGGTCAGCTACGCGATTGGCCGCAAGCTGGTATTTCTCAATAAATGGGATGCCGAAGAGGCGATGCGCCTGATCGAGAAGGAGCGCGTGACCTATTTCGTCGGCGTGCCGCTGATGAGCATGGAAATCTATTCGCACCCCCATTTTGACAAATATGATCTCAGTAGCTGCGTCACCATGGCCGCTGGCGGCGCGCCGCGCCCGGTCGAACATGTCCGGCGGATCAAGGAGAAAATGGGCGATGGCTATCCGGTGATCGGCTAT
>JABMNS010000156.1 GCA_013204445.1 Sphingomonadales bacterium | reverse complement strand
CAATTGGAAAGTGACGACCAGACCATCGAGGACGTGTTTGATATCGTCATTCTGGCCATTCCCGCCGAACAGGCCGCTGATTTGTTGGCATCGTGGGACAAGGATTTTCTAGCGGTCGCCGCAAACACAGCTTCTGCTCCCTGCTGGACATTGATGCTGGCCTTTGCAGATTCGCTACAGACGGAAAAAATAACCGTCCGCGACGATGTCGTCATTGGCTGGGCTGCGCGCAATTCGAGCAAACCCGGTCGGACAGGTCCAGACAGCTGGGTCATTCAAGCCTCCCCGGACTGGTCTCAGGAACATCTCGAAGACAGTCAGGGCGAGGTTGTTTCGCTATTATCCTCTCGTTTTGCAGATCTTTTGGGTGTTGCACTGCCCGATCCATTGGTCGCATCCGCGCACCGGTGGCGCTATGCCCGATCGGGCAAAACAGATCAAAACGCGCTCTATAACGAAGATTTGAGCATCGGAGTTTGCGGAGACTGGCTGATTGGACCGAGAGTCGAATGCGCCTGGCTGTCCGGGACGGCGCTGGCCAAGATGATCTTTGCCTAAAGCGCCGCCAGGGCCAGTGTGATCACGCCGAGGCCGGTAGATAATATAATGCGCAGGCGGAGCATCCAGTCCGGCATTATATTCAATCGGTTCAACCTGACATCAACCCATAATGCCGCGATCAAGGCTATGCCAAGCAACGCCAGCGACGGGCCAGGCCAGGTTGACCCGATCATCCAGGGTAGGCCGCTAACCAACGCCAGCAGGCTGGGCAGGACCGCGATGCTATAGACCCACTGCGGTGCCCCGGGACTGGCAACCGCCAAACCCCACCAAAAGCCGCCAAGAAAGCTGAAGATCACAGCCGCATATAGAAACGCGGCGCTCAGGGCGATGTAACGCGTGTTTTCGTCAAATACGGCGGCCAGGCATAGGATTTGCGGCAATAATCCAGCCAATCCGAGAAAGCGGGCGGAAGGAGGAAGTTTGGTTTTCACTTAATTTCCCATTAGCGGACACGTTTCTTGATCATCTAATGGGCTCAGCACTTTCGTCCAACAGCAAAATCACTTCATGGGCGGACGACCAAATTCCCCAGATGATTTCCGTTGAATAGCATGAACAGGGCCTCTGGAAAATTATCAATTCCTTCAACAACATGCTCGGGCAGAACGAGGTCACCGGATCGCATCAAATCGGAAATTTCTTTCATCGCTTCGGGATATTTCTGGGCATGATGACTGACCACAAAACCCTTCATCATTGCATTTCGTTCGGCGAGCCGGAGATATAATTTGGGTCCGCGCACATCATCCAGATGTTGATATTGCGAAATCGCACCACAAATCACCACACGCGCTTCCGCTGCTGCCAGATTGTCGAGCACATGATCAAGAATTTCCCCGCCTACATTGTCAAAAAAGACGTTTACGCCATTGGGAGCAGCCTTTTTCAGTTGCCTGGCAACATCACTATTTTTGTAATCGATCGCAATATCGGCGCCGAGATCATCTATAAGATATTGGCACTTGGCCGGCCCGCCCGCGATGCCAATAACAGTCGCACCCCGCATTTTTGCCAGCTGGACGACAATAGAACCAACAGCGCCAGCAGCGCCTGAAACAACGACGACGTCATTCTCTTGCACTTCACCGACGGCTATGAGTCCAACCCATGCAGTTAATCCCGTGGTGATGCCCAGAGGCCCGGCAAACGCGCTTGGAGCTATGCCGTCTTCCGGAACAATCTTGGTAGCGGCGCTATCAGGCAAAAGCGCAAAAGTTTGCGCAGACATAAGCCCATAAACCCAATCACCGACTGCCAGATTGTCGCTGTTGCTCTCTACAATCTGACCGACACCGAGCGCTCGAATGGTGGTGCCAATATCGCCAGTCCGATGCATCCCTTCATCGTTCAATGTCGTTCGGATCCAGGCGTCCATGGAGAGAGTATCCACTTTCGCCACGATATGATCGGCAGGGATGGCGTCAATATTGACATCCTCAATACCAAAGTCATTGATAGTTGGCATGCCGTCAGGACGTTGCTTGATAAAAACTCTGCGGTTTTGGATAGTGATGACCGAACTCCTGCCAGAAGATTAAGCGTATCGGCTTGCTTATGATCATCACCATTAGCTGCAAGTAGCATTTTGAGTAGCTGCCTGGATCAAAAAACTGTCAAAAGCTAGGGCGTCAGAAACCTGACAAAAATCGCTGATTATCGTTCAAATGCATGCTACTATGCTCGGGTCGGGAGCCGGTTGAACGCAGTGGTTGCTCTAGCCACTAGTGCCGAAGCACCACCACCAATGTTCACGGTGGTGAAGGGAATCTAATGTGAGTTATAATGCATTGAGATAGTTGCATAATATCAACAGAACATTAGAAGTGGCCCCCTATATGGCCCCCAAATATACCGGTTGCATGTGGACGAAAGCGGACAAGGTCACCATTGGTTTGCCCGGAATTACTAAAGTCAGGCCCCCTTAAATTCTAGCCAGAGGCACCCCACCGGGGGGTGCACCCCCCTATTTCTCGGAAATGGGACCCAATCCTCCCCTACATACTATTCTGCTCACCCGATGACATGGGGTGGGTTTTAGCCAAGGGCCCACTTCATTGGGCCTCGATCCAATATCGTCTACAAGCCATAAAGGCGTCGAACTTCTTTTGCGTCTCTCGATATAGTCGTTCGCCCAAATGGTTATAATCGCATCGCGCTTCTACAGCATGCCCGAAAGGGTCGTTGGTCAATTCAAGCGTCCATGTCTGCGCTTCATCCGTAGGGCAGTAACGAGCAAGGCTCCGTTTCCTTTGCTTGGCCCACCATCTTACGCTTTGCTCAAAGGCACGGTCTGAACAAACAAGGGTGGACGTGGGATCATCTAGGAACTGCTCTCCAATATCGTACATCTCGCCACATGTTGCTTGCCGCACATAATTGGCTTTCATGCTTTCACATAATTGGGCAGGCTCTGCTGGGTTTTCTGGAAATAATTTCCCATATAGGGAATTGAGTCCGACCAATGCCGTTGTCGGCTTGCACGCGAGACCGAACCTTATCGCGCTGTTTCTCCCGTGACGGGTCTTTGCCTGCAGCAATCAGTTCGCGTGCGTCATCGCGCCGCTTGCGGGCCTCTGCGAGGCTGACTTCAGGATAGATCCCGATCCCAAGTTTCTTCTCCCGGCCATCGACCCGGTATTTCAATCGCCAGAGCTTACCGCCAGACGGTTGCACAAGCAGGAATAGCCCACCTGCATCCCCCAGCTTGTAAGGCTTTGCGCGCGGCTTTGCGTTCTTAATCGCAACATCTGTAAGGGCCATGAATCCCACACCTTTCCCAACCTTGGCCCCCAGATGGGGGCCACCACATTATATAGTCAGCCGCTGGCCCCCGAAGTGGCCCCCAACGTGAGGTGATTGCGGGCGAACAGCATCGAATGCCAACAGCCAGTTGAGCTATGAATATAAGGATTTTCTGAGAGTTTTCTAGACAAATACGAACATCAACGGTCAGGAAAGTGGAGCGGGTGAAGGGAATCGAACCCTCGTCGTAAGCT
>JABMNS010000155.1 GCA_013204445.1 Sphingomonadales bacterium | reverse complement strand
TGTCGCGCGGGATGACATTATAATCGCCTGCCAACACCGCCGGAACTTCTTCCGCCCAGATTTCGGCGGCGCGTTCGCGCAAGCGCTTCATCCAGCGCAGCTTGAAATCAAATTTTGGTCCGGGATGGGGGTTGCCGTTGGGCAGATAAATGCTGGCGACCCTGATTTTCGCACCATCTTTGGAACTGACATTGGCTTCAATATAGCGGCTATGCTCATCTTCCGGTTCGCCATCAAGCCCGCGCTTGACCTCTTCGGGTACCTGATCGCGCGCCAATATAGCAACGCCGTTGAAGCTCTTTTGCCCGTGCCAGATCGCACCATAGCCGATTTCTTCAAATTTATCGGCAGGGAAGCCCTCGTCCTGCGTCTTGATTTCCTGCAGACAAGCGACATCGGGCTTGGTTTCTTCCAGCCATTCCAGCAGGCGCGGCAAGCGCGCCTTGATGCCATTGATATTGAAGCTTGCGATGCGCATTATCAGCGTCTTTCCGTTGGTTTGAGCCTGTCGAAATACGCCTCAGGACCGTGAGCGCACTTCGACAATCTCAGTGCTAACGGACTGTTACAAAGCTATCAAACGGAAAAACTGGAGCCGCAACCGCAACCCGAAGCCGCATTGGGATTGGTCACCTGAAAGGCACTGCCGCCAAGCGAATCGACAAAATCAACAGCGCTGCCCCGCACCAGATCAAGGCTGATTTCGTCGACGACCAGGGTAACCCCCAATTCTTCGACTGCGATATCATCCTTTTCGATATGGTCAGCGAGACCAAAACGATATTGGAAGCCAGAGCAGCCCCCGCCTTCGACTGCCAGCCGCAATATCGCCGCCTTGCCCTGTTTTTCGGCAATAGCAGCCACGCGTTTCGCGGCATTGGGGGTCAGGATAATATCCTGTTCGATAGTTCCGAGGGCTTGGTTCATAATCTTTAGATAGGGAGAATCAAAAGGAGCGGCAAGCCCTAAGCTCAAACCGCTCCTTCATGCACCCTCTCCCAAAGGTGTAAAGTACATGTTATTCGGCTGGGCCGCCCAATGCAACGCCAGAATTCAGCTTCTGCGCAATCAGAAAATCATTGGATTGCATGAATGGAACGGGATTGACCGCTTCGCCGGCGATCCGCACTTCATAATGAAGGTGGCTGCCGGTGGAACGACCGGTAGACCCCATGAAGCCGATCAGGTCGCCACTTTTGACGCGGGCATTGGAATCAACGTTGAGCCGGGACATGTGGCCGTAACGGGTCTGGATTCCGTTACCATGGTTGATTTCGACATAATTGCCATAGCCACCCAGCCATTGCGCCCGCCCGACAATGCCATCAGCGGTCGCATATATGGGTGTGCCGATCGGTCCGGCCATATCAAGGCCCTTGTGATTGGCGCGGCGCCCTTTGAAGGGATCTGCGCGAAAACCATAAGAACTGGTCAGTGTGAAGTCTTTTACCGGCTTGCGCGAAGGAATTGTCAATTTAACCTCTTCCTGCTTGCCCTGACCGGCCCAATTTTTGAAAATCATCCTGAAAGCTGGATCCGCTTCGCCGAGGGCGCTTTCTGCTGCCTGACTTTTGAGAACATCAACAGGGATACTGGAATCTGCTGCTTCCGCAGATGCGGCAGTGGAAAAAATCATTGCTGAGCCGAGTATTACAATGGCTGTGATCTTGCTCACAGAATTTCGGAATAAAACTAACATGTTTTCGGTCATAAAATGATCGAACCTTTACTAGCGACCCATGCAATTCATGGCTTCAATTTTTTGGCGGAACTTTCGCTCCCCGTTCTTCGGCTACGGGTGTAAATTCATTCCACATAATTATTCAATACCATAATAATATTCTTGGGTCAGACCGGCTGCTCGGCAGGCTGAGTCGTTGAAAGGTCGCTTTAGTCGGCCTTTGAATTGGGTTTTTACAAGCTAATTCCAATGGTCATGTGATGGCTGACCATGTCTCCTCCAGACAAATTCGAACCATTCTGTTCCAAAAAAACATGGTTGATTTCATCCCGATAGATTCGGCCCAAAGCCTTTGCCGCCAGATCGTCACCCTGTTGCTTGAAACGCTCCACTGTCTCTAAAGTGACGTCCAGACCGCGCGCTTCGAGCTCCATCGGAACAATGGCTAGGCGCACCGAAGCATCATGGGCCATGCCTTTTGCGCTATCCCAAAGACCATCATGAGCGGGAGGCGCGCCGCAAAAACTGCCCATCTCCGGCAGTCACCGATCGAGCAGCGCGAAAGGCATCGATTCTTCCGAACCGACTCCAGTCGTCCGTAAATTCTCGCGGAAATTGCACTCCTAACCGTCCGATCATATCGAACGCCAGATCAATCGCGACAAATTCGATATGTGCGAGCGCCTCAATCAGGGTAGCCCGTCTCGGCACCAATGTCCCCTTGCACCGCCACGGCATGTCACGGGGAACGGATCAACAGCTAATAATCGAGGCCCGGGCGGAGATGGTCTCGCAGAAGTCGTGGGCCAGCCGCGCCAGGCCGCCGTTGCCTGCCGCCTGGCGCGCTGCCATCACCTTGGCGGCGAGATTCGAGGTTTGCAGAACGCGCAGCACCACACTATTCGGTCATTTCGACGGCGCTAACCCGCCTGTACCGCCGTCAGAACCTCTCTCGCATGACCCTTGACCTTCACTTTCGGCCAGGCTTTCAGAACGGTTCCGTCAGGTCCGATCAGAAATGTCGAACGGATGATTCCCATATAGGCCTTGCCGTACATTTTCTTTTCCGCCCAGACGCCGATTTTCTCCAGAAAAGCGGTGCTTTCGTCAGAAGCGATATCGACGGTCAATTCCTGCTTGGTGATAAAATTCTGCTGCCTTTTCGGTGAATCGGCAGACATGCCCAGCACAGCGGCACCGGCTTTTGCAAATTCCGGCAAGAGCGCCGAGAAATCTCTCGACTCGGTCGTGCACCCGGGCGTGCTGGCTTTCGGGTAAAAGAACAGCACCAGCTTTTTGCCGGAATAGTCAGAAATTTTCATCGGGCTGCCGTCTGGGGCTACCAACTCCATGTCTGAGATTTTATCGCCCACATCGATCATTTTATATCTCCTAATACTTCATCAGGGTCCGGCCGCAGGTGCCGGTTCCACTCATTAATAACGCATTGCCGCGCCTTGTCATAGCCGTCCAGAAGGGCATCCCAGCTCTCCTGTCCTGCTGCTTTGGCGATCAATACGCGGCTGGTGTCCGGCGGATAATCGCAATCCGGAGACATCAACCGCAAAGCCACGAGCAGCCGCGTCATCAGTTCGTGCGCAGTCACCATATCCTCGCCGAGATGACCGGCGGCGACCAAAGCGCGAACCGCTTTACCCAGTTGCGGATGCAGCGCTTCACCGGTTTTCAACTGCAGGAAATGGATGATGAACTCCCAGTCGACCAGCCCGCCTTCCATCAACTTCGTGTCGAGCGGCCCCTTCGGCGGTTTATGTTCGACAATATCAAGGCGCATTTTCCGGACCGCCTTGCGCAGTTCCTCCGGCTCGCGTTCCTTCCGTAAGATATTGCGAATCTCTTCCTGCAATAGCTCACGCAAGTCTTCATCGCCATAAACCGGCCGTGCGCGGGTCAGGGCCATATGCTCCCAGGTCCAGGCGTTTTCCCGCTGATATTTGTTAAAACTCTCTAGGGTCACCGCCAGCGGCCCCTGCGTCCCGGATGGCCGTAGCCGGGTATCCACCTCATAGAGCGGGCCGGCTGCGGTCGGCACCGACAGCCCTGTCACGATCCGTGCGGTCAAACGGTTGAAATATTGCGTGCCGCCCAACGAACGCTTGCCATCGGACTCGGCACCATGGTCGCCGGAGAACAGGAAAATAAGGTCGAGATCCGAGGCATGAGTCAAGGCCTCGCCGCCCAACCGGCCCAGCGCCAATATCAGCAGCCTCCCACCGGCAATTTTTCCGTGCACCGCCTCAAACTCGGCGATGGTCGCATCGGTAAGCACTTGAATCGCCGCTTCGGCAACCCGGGCATAGCCTTCAGAAATTTCCAATGCATCATGCCGGCCTTCGATAAGCTGAACGCCGAGAGCGAAGCGTTTTTCGCCAACCCGGGCGCGCACCCGGTCGAGCAGCATCTGATAATCATCGCCCGGTTCGGTGCGGGAAAATTGCCTAGACAGCTCTGCTACCGACGGCGGCAGGTCAAGCGCGGTCGCGTCAATCAGTCCATCAAACAGCTCCGCCCGCCGCGACAGGGCGTCGGCCAGCACCGGCGCGTGGCTGAGAATCTGGCCGAGCTTTTCTAGAAGGCCCGGCCGCGCTTCCAAAATCCGGAAAAAATTGATCGCGGTCGGCAATTTGTCGATCAGGCTGTCCAACCGCGCCAGCGCCTTGGCGGGATTGGGTGCCGTCGCAATCGCGTCGACCAGATCGGGCAATATCGCTTCGAAGGATTCCTGCGCCGCAGCGGACCGCAGGGCCGTCACCTTGCCGCTCCGCCAGCGCTTGATCGCCTGAAAAAAGGCGTCGGCTTCTGACAGGTCTTTACCCGCCAGCGCAGTGACCAGTTTCTCTTCATCCAAGGGCAGACGGGTGCTATCCTCGGGTTCGATCAGGTCGTCATAAATTTTGCCGACCGCACGAACATGCGGTGCGAGCAGATCGAGCAATGTCTGACCGGTTTCCAGTCCGTGCAGGCGCGCCACCCGGTCGAGCGCCGCCATGTCATCGGGCAGGCTGTGGGTTTGCTGGTCATTGACCATCTGCAGCCGGTGCTCGATGACCCGGTAAAGTTCATAAGACTCGCTCAGCACTCTCGCCTTGTCGCCATCAATCCGGCCAGCCTGGGCCAGAGCCGCCAGCGCATCGCGCGTCGCCGATACCCGCAAATCCGGCTGCCGGCCGCCAAAGATCAGCTGATGCATCTGGGCATAAAATTCCGTTTCCCTTATACCGCCGCGTCCCCGTTTTAGGTCAAATCCTGGCCCGAATTTTTGCCCTGCTGCATAGTGATCGCGGATTTGCGCGGTGACCGACCCGATATTCCGGATCGCGCCGTAATCCAGCGACCGTCGCCAGATAAATGGATTGATCGTTTCGAGAAAATAGCGCCCCAATTGCTGATCGCCTGCAGCGGCCCGGGAACGGATATACGCCGCCTGCTCCCACGCGAGCGCGCTCGATTCATAATAGCTGATCGCCGCTTCGACCGGCAGCGCCACCGGACTCACTTCCGGCGATGGCCGCAGCCGCATATCAACCCGGAAAACATAACCATCGGCATCCCGGCTGTTGAGCGCCTCGACCAGCTGCTGTCCGATCCGCCGTGCAGCATCGCTGGGATCTTCCCGGCCACGCACCGGGATTTTGTCCGGATCATAGATGAAGATCGGATCTATGTCCGACGAATAGTTAAGTTCGTGGCTGCCGTGCTTGCCCAGGCCGATGACCGCAAATCCCTCCAGCGGCGCGTCGGGATAGCGGGTAGCATAAATATCGGCGAGCGCTTGATCGAGCGCCCGGTCGGCGAAATCCGACAGTCGCGTGATGACATCGGTCAGGGACAATCGCCCGGCCAAATCACCGATCGCCAGAGTCAGGGCAAGGGCCCGCTTTTCGCGGCGCAATTTTTGCCGGACATTTTCAGCACCTTGTCCCGCGCTGCGACTATATTCCAGCGCCACATCGAGATTTTCTGCGGCCAGCAAATCAGTCAGCTCCGGCAGCACCTGCATCGTCATCGCAAGATAGGGCGCGTTTTCGCGGGCGCGTTGCAGCGCATCTTGCAGGGTTGTTCTTTCCGGCAGTCCAACGATCATGGGTTCAGATAGGCGCTACGGAATTTTCGAGCAAATTCAGCAAACGCACCCTCTGCGATAGCCGCTCGCATCCCCGCCATCAGCGCCTGATAATAAGCAATATTATGCTCGGTCATCAGCATCGCACCCAATATCTCCTTCGCCCGGATCAGATGGTGCAAATAGGCCCGGCTGTAGCTTTTACAGACCGAACATCCGCAGCTTTCATCAAGCGGCCCCAGATCCTCGGCAAATTTGGCGTTGCGGATATTGATCGCGCCCCGTGCGGTAAACGCCTGACCGTTGCGACCGGATCGGCTCGGCAGCACGCAATCGAACATATCCACGCCGCGCTCGACTGCGCCGACCAGATCATCGGGTTTCCCGACGCCCATCAGATAGCGTGGCTTGTCGGCGGGCAATTGTCCTGGAGCATAGTCGAGCACATCGAACATCGCCTGCTGCCCTTCGCCGACCGCTAGACCGCCGATGGCATAGCCATCAAAGCCGATTTCGATCAGCGCCTCCGCCGAGGCCGCACGCATTTCCTTGTCCAGAGACCCTTGCTGAATCCCGAACAAAGCCGCTTTCGCCGCATGATCCACGCCGCTGTCAAAACCGGCACGCGACCGCTTCGCCCAGCGCATCGAGCGCTCCATTGACACCTGTGTTTCATCGCGCGTCGCGCCATTCTTGGTACATTCGTCAAAGACCATAACGATATCGCTGCCCAGCAGCCGCTGGATTTCCATCGACCGTTCCGGAGTCAGCATATGGCGCGAACCATCAAGATGGCTCTGGAATTCTACCCCGTCCTCGCTCAATTTGGTCAGCTCCGACAGGCTCATCACCTTATAGCCCCCGCTATCGGTGAGGATCGGCCGATCCCAGTTCATGAACTTGTGCAATCCGCCGAGACGCGCCACCCGCTCCGCTCCGGGCCGCAGCATCAGATGATAGGTGTTGCCGAGAATGATATCGGCACCGGTCGCCCGCACCGTCTCCGGCTTCATCGCCTTGACCGTCGCTGCTGTACCCACCGGCATGAATGCAGGCGTGCGGATTTCTCCGCGCAACATGCTGATCGAGCCGGTTCGGGCCTTGCCGTCGGTTGCGGCAATGGAAAAGGAAAAGCGCTCAGCCATGGACATGCTCACATAGATCATCCCAACGGGCTTTTCCCGCTCCGGCTGTAAGTTTTTCTTCTGTTGGTGTAACCAATGATCCGTCCTGCCCAAATCTTTGAGCATCTGTGCAGGATGGAAACAGATTCTCAAAGACCTAAATCGGGAGTATTTTATGGCAAAAGCAACGGGACTTGGTTCTGCAACGACCGCATTGATAGCGGCAGCCGCCCTTTCTACCTGTTCCGGCGGTACCAGCGAAGGCGCTTAAAAAAACAGGCAGCAAGGTGACTGAAGTCGCCGCAGCGGAAAAAGAAAAATGCCTTGGCATCGCCAAAGCGGGTGAAAATGAATGCGCCGCTGGCGAAGACACAAGCTGAGCTGGAACCGCGGTCCTTGACTATCAGGGCAATGCCTGGAAATATACTGACGCGGGCGAATGCGGACCCATCGGTGGTTTGCTCACCGAAGTGGCCGACAATAATCCTCCAGTTGCGACAGCGGCAGTCCCATCTGAAGGCAAAGCCTGCCGGGAAGTGAATTGCAAAGGGCGGCTCGATCGAGCCGCCCTTTTTATGTTTCACACAGCAGTATCAATGCTGGGAGTGAATATAAAAATAGGCCTTAGCTTCCTCGCGAAGCAGGCGCTTAGGCCGGCAAGCCGCTAACCGATTTCATTTCCATAAAATCTCTCAGACCATAAACACCGCCCTCGCGGCCGTTGCCAGACTGCTTATAACCACCAAATGGCAGGCCCGGAGCCGGTCCCCAATTGTTGATCACGATCATGCCGGCTTTCAATTGCGGGGCCACGGCAGCGGCTGCAGCCGGATCGCCTGAAATGACAGCGGAGAGACCATATTCTGTATCATTCGCGATCTCGATCGCCTCATCAAGATTGTCGTAGCTCATCAGCGTCACCACTGGACCGAATATCTCTTCCTTTGCGATCCGCATATTGGGCGTCACGCCGCTAAATAGCGTCGGTTTGATATAGTAACCCCGATTGACGTTGGCAGGTAGGTCGGTACCGCCGGTTTCCAGCGTGGCACCCTCGTCAATCGCGGACTGAATCAGATCCTGAATCTTACCATATTGCGCCTTGTTCACGACCGGCCCCATATGTCCGCCTTCGACGGTCGGGTCGCCAACTTCCTGACTCTCTACAATATTCTTGACGACAGCGATCGCTTCGCTGTTCTGATCTTTATGCACCAATACGCGCGTTGGCGCGATGCAGCTTTGACCGGTATTGATCATCACCCCGGCAATGGTCGGCGGCAAGACTTCTTCCAGTTTGGCACCGGGCAAGACCAGATTGGGCGATTTGCCGCCAAGTTCCTGATGCACGCGCTTGACCGTGTCCGCAGCCGCTTTTGCTACCAGGATACCGGCACGTGTCGAGCCGGTGAAACTGACCATATCGACATCTGGATGCGAAGAAATTGCCGCGCCTACTGTTGGCCCGTCACCTTGCACCAGATTGAATACACCAGCAGGGACGCCAGCTGCATCCATGACTTCGGCGAGAATAGCAGCGCTACCAGGACATTCTTCGGATGGTTTCAACACCATCGTATTGCCGCCCGCCAAAGCCGGGGCCACTTTCAACGCGATCTGATTCAAAGGCCAGTTCCATGGGGTGATCATGCCAACCACGCCAATGGGTTCATAAAGGATAATATTGGTGCCAACTTTTTCGGAGAACTCAAAATTCTTCAAAGCTTCCAGCGTGCCCATGAACCCACCGAGGCCGGCTGGCGCTTGCGCAGCATTGCCCAGGCTGATCGGAGCGCCCATCTCCACCGCCAGAGATGCTGCAATATCAGGCATGCGCTTTATATATTCTTCGATGATTCGGCCGAGCAAGGCAAGCCGCTCTTCGCGCGAAGTCTGGCTGAAGGATTTAAACGCAGCTTTGGCTGCGGCAACGGCAGCATCGACGTCTGCCTTGGTGCCCAAAACGATTTTTGTGCCCGGCTCCTCGGTTGCCGGATTGATTACTTGATGCGGCGTGCCTCCGATAGAATCGACCCATTGGCCATTAATGTAATTCTGCTCATAGCTATCCATTGTCATCTCTCCATTTCCAGACTTTTATAATAGTCACGTTCATGCCCTGATTCGACTTGAAATTCCACTAACAACAAGGCCAGCCCTCTCCTATCGCTCCGGCAGCAAAAGGCTGGAATCGCCATAGCTGTAGAAGCGATAATCCTCGGAAATCGCATGGGCGTAAACCGCCTGCATCGTCTCCATCCCCATCAGCGCACTGACCAGCATGAACAGGGTTGATTTGGGCAGGTGGAAATTGGTCATCAGGCCGTCGATCGCGCGGAACTTGTAACCGGGCGTGATAAAAATATCGGTATCGCCTTCAAACGGCCTAATGATTCCATCCTCTCCCGTTGCGCTTTCGAGCAAGCGGAGGCTGGTGGTACCCACCGCAATTACCCGACCTCCCGCTTTTCGCGCAGCATTCAGGCGATCGGCGGTTTCAGCGTCAATCCGCCCCCACTCGCTGTGCATGCGGTGGTCGTCGGTTTCGTCAACCTTGACCGGCAGAAAGGTCCCTGCCCCGACATGCAGAGTCAGCGTTTCATTGCCCACTTCCGCCTCGACCAGCGCGGCCAACAGGCCGTCGGTGAAATGCAGCGCCGCGGTCGGCGCGGCCACTGCGCCTTTTTCCCGGGCAAACATCGTCTGATAGTCGTCGGCATCGCGCTCATCGATCGCCCGCTTGCTAGCGATATAGGGCGGCAACGGCATGGTACCGGCGCGGTCGAGCAGCAGTTCCACCGGTTCCTCGCCCAGGAAGCGCAAAATGAAACTGCCATCGTCCAGCTTCGCTTCTGCTTCCGCCGAGACGTCCATCCCGAAATCAACGATCTCGCCAACGCGCAGCCGCTTCGCGTTGCGCACAAACGCCTGCCAGCGCCGAAGATCCAACCGTTTGTGCAGCGTGGCCCCGATCCTGGCGTCGCCGCGAGACCCTGACAGCTGTGCGGGAATGACCTTTGTATCGTTGAAGACCAATATATCCTTCGGCCCGAGCAGTTGCGGCAATTTGCTGACGATATGGTCGGATATCCGGTTGCCGTCGACCTTTAGCAGTTTCGCGCTATCGCGCGGAACGGCTGGTCGCAGCGCGATTAGCTCCTGCGGCAGCGCAAAGTCAAAAAGATCAACGCGCACAGGCCGAGCTAGGGATTGATCGGTGCGTTCAGGTCATCCAACGAAATCGTCGCTTCGGACAGGCCTGCCTCGGCACCCGGCAAGACCGGTGGCTTGTTGTCAGCGGCGATCGATGCCTGCAATATCCGGCTGGGATTTAAGGGCGGCTCGCCGCGTTGGATCATGTCCACATATTCCATCCCGGAGGTGACCCGGCCGAAAGCCGTATACTTACCATCGAGCGAGAATCGGGGATAGAAGACGATAAAAAACTGGCTGTTAGCGCTGTCTTCGCCTTCGGCCCGCGCCATCGAGACGACCCCCCGCATATGCGGAAACTGACCAAATTCCGCTTTCAGGTCGGGCAGACTCGAGCCGCCGGTGCCGGTGCCGGTGGGATCGCCGGTCTGCGCCATGAATCCTTCAAGCACCCGATGAAAGATTACACCGTCATAAAAGCCCTGTCGTGCCAGCGCCTTGATCCGTTCGACATGATTGGGGGCAAGCGCAGAGAAGAGCTGTATCGTCACCCGGCCGCCGGTGGACAGATCAAGGTGCAGGATATTCTCTTCAGCGGGAACCGACGCGGGTGCCGGCGTCCGTTCTTCAACTTCCTGCGCATTCGCAGGAAAAGAAACCAGAAACAAGGCAGAAAGGGTCAGAAAATATTTACGCAGCATGGCATACTCAATTCGGTATTGCGGGATGGAAAAGCAATTAGCCTTTGAACGATTCTACCTTTCACTGCAATGAATTGCTAATGACGGCTATTGATCGCCCTTGAGGCCTATCTTTTGAACCCTTGCGGTAATTTCGTCGGCGACCAGCGGTGTCACGAACTTGTGAATATCTCCGCCGAACATGGCAATTTCCTTGACCAGACGCGAGGCAATCGGCTGCAGCGAGACATCGGCCATCAAAAATACCGTTTCAATGTTGCCGTTGAGCTGCTGATTCATTCCCGCCATCTGATATTCATATTCAAAGTCGGCCACGGCGCGCAACCCGCGAACAATCACGCCGGCACCCTGTTTTTCGGCAAATTTCCTCAGCAGCATGTTGAACCCTACCACTTCCAAGCCATCGCCCAGATCGGCGGTTTCCCGGCGTACCATCTCCAGCCGCTCTTCGTCGGTAAACATCGGCGATTTCGATGGGTTGGTGGTCACTCCGATCACCAGCTTGTCGACCAGACGCATCCCGCGTCTGATGATATCCATATGTCCCAATGTAATGGGGTCAAAAGTCCCCGGATAAACACCGATTCTCATTTCATATTCCCCCCGACTAGCGGTCTCTTGCGATTGTATAGTCGGCGATAGCGCGGAGCAGATCCGCTTCTTCGCCATAGCCGCTCAGGTGCGATATTGCCTCATCTACAAGCATCTGCGCCTGCTCTTTTGCCCGATCCAGTCCCATCAGACTCAGAAAAGTCTCCTTACCGGCATCCGCATCCTTGTGCAGCGCCTTACCGGCCTTTTCCTCGTCGCCTTCTACATCCAATATGTCATCGGCAATCTGGAACGCGAGGCCCAGATCATGGGCGTAACCGCGCAGACTCGTGCGGCCTTCGTTAGCCACCCGACCGAGGATCGCTCCAATTTCAACGCAGGCGGCGATCAGTGCACCGGTTTTAAGCTGCTGGAGCCTGGTCACGGTCTGCAAATCAAAGTTGGATTTTTCTGCTACCAGATCCATCATCTGGCCTCCCGCCATGCCAGCCGGACCGGCCGCTTTGGCTAGGCAGGCGGTCATTTCAGCGCGCACAAAAGGATCATGATGGGTGCGTTCATCGGCCAGCAATCCAAAGGCCAGCGCATGCAAGGCATCGCCAGCGAGAACCGCAGTCGCTTCACCAAATGCTATATGGGTGGTCGGCTTGCCCCGGCGCAAATCGTCATCATCCATGCAGGGCAGATCATCATGGATCAACGAGTAGACATGCAGTGCCTCAACTGCTGTCGCAGCCCTGATGGCGCAGGATTCATCGACGTTGAATAGTCTGGCCGTCGCCATCACCAGCACTGGCCGCAGCCGTTTCCCGCCACCGATCGCGGCATGGCGCATCGCCTCATATAGTTCGCGGCGCGCATCGTCCGGGACCTGCAGAAGCGCGTCAAACTGTCGATCGATGGCATTGGCAACCTGCCCCATCTCCCGCAAAAGGTCAGAATTATTGTTGGCCGGCACTGGCTCAGTCCGCGTCAAAGGGCACAGTGGCTTGCGACTTGCCATCGCGATCAAGTGTGATTTTCTCGATCTTGGCTTGCGCTGCTTCCAGCCGTTGCTGGCACAGGCTGCGCAGTTTTTCGCCCTCGCTGTAGAGCGCAATCGACTGGTCGAGCGGCACATCGCCACTTTCCAGATTGCGGACGATATCTTCGAGGCGCTTCAGCGCGTCCTCAAAATTCAGTGCAGCAAGATCTTCTTTTGTTTCACTCATAGAGAGATTCAATGACGACGCTTTCCCGTGCGGTCAAGAGCGCAGCTTCACTTATTGCGCAGCCGAGTTTAGGCTTGCGGCGACAAGGGAGAGAAAAATATGTTCATCGGTCATTTTGCGCCTGCCATGGTTGCGGCAACCTATCCCAAAGCTCCGGGGCTTGGCACCTTGTTTGTCGCCGGTCAGCTTTTGGATTTCGGATTTTTCGGCCTTGCGCTGGCTGGTGTAGAAAAATTTCGTATCACACCGGAGATTACCAAAATGGTTCCGCTCGACCTCTATCACATGCCCTATACCCATAGTCTGCTGGCCAGCGCGGTCTGGGCTCTCGGCTTTGCGCTGCTGATCTGGCTGTTTACCGGCAACAGAATCGGCGCGATGATTGGCGGCCTTGTCGTCCTGTCTCACTGGGTGCTCGACCTGCTGGTTCATGCGCCCGACCTTACGCTTGCCGGATCACCGCCAAAAATGGGCTTTACTCTGTGGGACTATCCGCTGATCGAGATGCCTCTGGAACTGGCGATCACCTTCGGCGCGCTGGCTTTTTTCGTCGCGCGCACCCGTCCTATTGCGCCCAGCTCCAAATTCGTCTTAGTACTTTTGGCCATATTGCTGGCCACTTTTCAGGCCGTTAACTGGTTTGCTCAGGAACCCGAGGCCGCGACGATGGGTATGATGATAACCGCCCTGATCGCCTTTACGGTTGCTTCCGTCGCCGCATTTTTGGTTGGAAAGACGCGAATGTTAAAGCAGGTCTGAGCGGCCAGCCGCGACGACAGGATATCAAAAAAAGAGATAGTTATGACTCAATATATCGCCGCCTATTTCATCGCCGCCCTCGTCTTCGGCATTCTAGATTATCTGTGGCTTAGCAATATGGCGGGGACATTATACCGACCGGTCATCGGCGAGATTATGGCGGATGAGTTTCGCAAGGCTCCAGCGATGATATTCTATGCGATCTATCTGTTCGGCATCGTCTGGTTCGGGATCAAGCCGGCGCTGGCCAGCGGTCAATGGACCACCGCCTTGCTAAACGGTGCTTTATTCGGTGGGATCGCTTATGCCACCTATGACCTGACCAGTCAGGCGGTGCTAAAGGTCTGGTCGACCAAAATCACCCTCTATGACATTGCCTGGGGCACTTTCGCGACCGGCGTGACAGCGGCGCTGACCGCCTATTTGATATTAAGGTTCGTGAAAACTTAGGATAATACCCACCTTTCCATTTAGACCCTGCTGCGCCACCCGCAGGTCAAAGCTTCGCCTTCATGGCAAGCGCCTGCATTCTGCTTGGCAGCAGGGACAATATCTCTTGCTGCCGGTTCGCGGAGGCGGATGCCCATTCAGCAATTTCCGACAATGTGCGCCCACAGCCTTCACAAATACCGCTGGCACGATCAATGGCACAAATGTCATTGCAGGGAGATTTCAAGCGGAAAGCTGCTCATCTATCTGCCCAAGACGCTCTTTACCGAAATACATCTCGCCATCAATATATATGGTCGGAATACCAAAGGCGCCGCGCGCGACCGCTTTTTCGGTATTGTCGATCAATTCCTTTTTCATCGCCGGGTCCTGGGTCCTGGCAAGGAGCGCCGACGCATCAAAGCCGCCGTCCTGCAAAATCTTGCCGAGCGTTTCACTATCGGTCACGTCCAGACCTTGCTCCCAAATGGCGGGTAGAAGCGTTGCAATGAACCCCGCGCGTTTTTCAGGTGGCAGCGCAATCAGCATCCGTTGCAGGGTGATAGTGTTGAACGGGAATTTCGGGTTCATCTGAAATTTGGTCAGGCCGTGTTTTTTAATGAACCGGTTCATCTCCAGCATCGCATAATCATTCTTGCCCTTCACTTCCGCGTCACGGATGAACGGCGGTGCATTGCCGGTCAGCTTGTGCATACCGCCGAGAAAGGTCGGGGTGATTTCGATTGTCGCGCCATGTTTTTCGGCTAGGTCGCTGAGCGGCTGCCAGATGAGATAGGCGTTGGGGCTGACAAAATCGAAAATCAGTTCAATGGTCTTGGACATAGATTACTCCTTTGGCCAGAACCATAAAGCAGCCGTACGAAACATCAATTCCCTCTAGGCGAAATTGTCCCGCCTCGTTAAAGGGTCTGCATGACCACAGACACGCTGATTGCAGAGCCCCTGATCTCCACCGAAACCGTGCGCGAGCATGGCCTTAACGCGGAGGAATATCAGCGCATATTAAACGCGCTCGGCCGCGAGCCGAATATCACCGAACTCGGTATCTTCTCGGTCATGTGGTCGGAACATTGTTCCTACAAGTCATCGCGCCTGCATCTCAAGAAGCTCCCGACCACCGGCCCACAGGTGATTTGCGGTCCCGGCGAAAATGCCGGCGTCATCGATATTGGCGACGGTCAGGCGGCTATCTTCAAGATGGAGAGCCATAACCATCCCTCCTATATCGAACCCTATCAGGGCGCCGCGACCGGTGTCGGTGGTATCTTGCGCGACGTATTCACCATGGGCGCGCGACCGGTTGCCAATCTGAACGCGCTGCGCTTCGGGCGGCCCGACCATCCGAAGATGAAGCATCTGGTCAAGGGCGTGGTTGCGGGCATTGGCGGCTATGGCAATTGCGTCGGCGTCCCGACGGTCGGCGGCGAGACCAATTTCGATCCCGCTTATGATGGCAATATCATCGTTAACGCGATGACTGTCGGGGTGGCTGATGCGGACAAGATTTTCTACTCGGCCGCGTCCGGGGTCGGCAATCCGATCGTCTATGTCGGCTCCAAAACCGGCCGCGACGGCATCCACGGTGCAACCATGGCGAGCGCCGAATTTGACGATGACAGCGATGAAAAACGCCCCACCGTGCAGGTTGGTGATCCGTTTACCGAAAAGCTGCTGATCGAGGCCTGCCTCGAACTCATGGCCAGCGACGCGATCGTCGCGATTCAGGATATGGGCGCGGCGGGTCTGACCAGCTCTGCGGTTGAAATGGCGACCAATGGCGAAGTCGGCATCATCCTCGATATGGACAAGGTGCCATGCCGCGAGACGGAAATGACCGCTTACGAGATGATGCTCAGCGAAAGCCAAGAACGCATGCTGATGGTCCTCAAACCAGGCCGGGAGGAAATGGCCGAGGCGATTTTCACTAAATGGGAACTGGATTTCGCGGTCATCGGCGAAGTTACCGATAGCCGCCGGATGGTGCTGACGCACAAGGGCGAGACGGTCTGCGATATTCCGCTCGGCCCGCTCGCCGACGATGCGCCGCTCTATGACCGCCCGCATTTGACCCGCGAAGAATATGCAGCCCATATCAATATCCTGCCGCTGGGCGACATTCCCGAAAGCACCGATATTGGAGCCGATTTGCTCAAGATGATGGCCAGCCCCGCCCTCGCATCACGCCGCTGGATCTGGGAACAATATGACAGCCAGGTCGGCGCAGACACGGCGCAACGCTCCGGCGGCGATGCCGCGGTTGTGCGCGTGCACGGCACCAACAAGGGCCTCGCCATCACCACCGACTGCACCCCGCGTTACTGCAAGGCCGACCCTTATGAAGGTGGCAAGCAGGCGATTGCCGAAGCCTATCGCAATCTCTGCGCGGTCGGCGCGAAACCGCTGGCGACCACAGACTGCATGAATTTCGGCAATCCCGAGAAACCGCATATCATGGCGCAATTTGTTGGCTGTATCGAGGGCATGGGGGAGGCCTGCACAGTGCTCGATATGCCGATCGTATCCGGCAATGTCAGCCTCTATAATGAAACCACCGGCGCCGATGGCGTCAGCCACGCGATCCTGCCCACACCCGCGATTGGCGCGGTCGGCCTGATCGACGATCTCGACAAGATGATGACCATCGGGTTCAAGGCAGAAGGCGATTTTATCGCCACCATCGGATTTCACTATGAAGAGCTGGGCCAATCGACATGGCTCCGGGAAATCCATGGATTACAGGACGGACCGCCACCCAAAGTCGACCTCAAAGATGAACTATGGGCCGGTCGCGTGATCCGGGAGTTGATTACTGACGGCAAAGTCACCGCCGTCCACGATATCAGCGATGGCGGCCTCGCCGTAACCCTTGCCGAAATGGCCCTGGCCGGAAATCTCGGCGCGGAAATCGACCAGATGACCAGTGCTTTTGCCTTTAGCGAGGCGCAGGGTCGCTATGTCATCACCTATCGCAATGAAGATGATCTGGATCGCGAGAAGGTCCCGTTTGAAAAAATTGGTCAGGTGAAGGGCGATCAGCTGGTTCTGAACGGAAAACCCATTGCCGTGGCCGACCTGCGCAACGCCCATGAGGGTTTCTTTCGCAACTGGATGGAGGACTAACCCCTAGGTCCATCCGACCTGCTGCGCAGGCCAGCTCCTTATGCCTTCGGTACAAGAAGGAAGGTCGTGCCCTAAGTTTATTCCAGTAACATAATCTTCCCTAAATCGAAGTTTTGGGGAGAAGGACCGCCCGGAGGGGTAATAGCCTAACAGTCCCTCGGTCATCTCACGATGCCTGCAGCACGGTTGGGATAGGCTCAGGCCGTCTGCGCCAGCATGTTATAGGGATCCACATCCTGGGCACGAAATTGCTTATGGGCTTCATGATAGAAATGTGGCGTCTTGATATGCAGCCGCTCCCGCAATGCGTCCAACGGCTGGGCGAGCAGCTCCGTAATATTCTCTTGGTTAATCCGCGGACAGGCTTTGCCCATTTTCTGGCCTTCGCGGATCGCCTTGAATATGGGCGCCTCGCTCTTGACTTGTTTCTTCATATTCAGACCGGCTGCGTAAGCGATGAAGACATTGCCTAGGGCCGGGTTCTGGCCATAGGTGAAGGCCAGCACACAGGCTTCACCCAGCGCATCGCGGCCATAGCCGGTCAATATGTGGAGCAAATCATGGGTGTCGCGCTGGCGAAATCCATACCATTCGATCAGGTCGCCATATTTGCGCGGGCTGAACTGGTCATATTCAGCAATCAGGCCCGCAGCGCTCAGCCCTTCTTTTTCCATGAAGTCGCAATAGGCATGGGCCAGGCTGCCCGCGGGCATCTGCCGCAGACGATCATGATCGTCGAGCAGGACCGCAAGCTCCGGCTCGCTTTCCAGAAGGGCCTTGCCTTTGGCACTTTCGACAAAGGCTTTGGCATCCTTGCGGAAACCGGGCCGCGGCAAACATTCAAAAATATGAAACACCTGTGCGGTGTCTTCCTTGTCCTTGATCAGCTCGCGAAAATGATGAAGCGCCTTCAGCGGGCGAAAGCGGGCAGCCGGGCGATCAGGATGGATGAACAAAATTTGCGAATCACCGGGCGAGGAGAGGTTATGCTGGATTTTCATGGGCCTCATATGTCGCTTACTAACATCAATGTCAATATAGAATAGTGGCTTTCCTACCAGCGGCCGCTCCGCTATCCAGAATGCCATCGCCTTTCGCCTGTCAAAAGGCTTTCTTGGCCCTAACTTTGACTAACTTTGCCCAACCTTGGATGCGGGAGACGGAAATTTGAAGCCCCATGACACCATGCCCTATACCGAGCTGCCGGACTATTCCGACGCCGAACGCATCGAGCGTTCAAAATCCTTTTACGACGCGATCAAGACCCGCCGGACTTGCCGCTATTTTACCGATGACACCATTGCCCGGACGGTGATTGAGAATGCGATACTGGCCGCTGGCACCGCGCCCAATGGCGCCAATCACCAACCTTGGCATTTTGCCGTTATCGAAACGCCGGACAAGAAAAAAGCTTTGCGCGCCGCCGCCGAGGAGGAAGAGCGCGCTTTTTACCAAAGCAAGGGCAGCTACCAATGGCTGGAGGCGCTGGCGCCGCTGGGCACCGATGCCGACAAGCCGTTTCTGGAGATCGCACCTTATCTCATCGTGATTTTTGGCCAGCGCAAGGGCGGGATGAATCCCGGCGAGATGAAGCAGAATTATTATGTCAACGAGAGCGTCGGCATTGCCAACGGATTGCTGATCACCGCGCTGCATGATGCGGGACTTGCCACGCTGACCCATACGCCCAATCCGATGAAATTCCTAAACAAGCTTTGCGAACGGCCGGCGCATGAAAAACCAATGATGATATTGGCGGTCGGCAAACCCGCCCCGGACGCCACGATACCGGTCCACGCTACGATCAAGAAACCACTCGACCAGATCGCCAGCTGGCTGTGACTGGATTGCAAACGCCAAATGGCGTTCGTGCCGAGCCTGTCGAAGCAGAATTAGCCAATCCCGATATCGCCGCGTCTGAACCTTCGACAGGCTCAGCACGACCGGGTTTGGCATGAAGCAGGTTGTCCCTTCACCTCGTTATCTTGAGCTTGACGCCTTGCGCGGTTTTGCGGTGATGGGCATCTTGCTGATGAATATCGTCGGCTTCTCCATGCCGGAAATAGCCTATATCAGCCCGGCAGCCTATGGCGGCACCGATATGCACGACACCATCGCCTGGGCGCTGTCCTACGTCTTCGTCGACGGCAAGATGCGCGGGCTGTTCACGATATTATTCGGGGCAAGCATGATGCTGATCATCGAGCGGGCACAGGCCAATGACGAGAATCCAGCAAGGGTTCACTTTGCCCGCATGGTCTGGCTGGCGATATTTGGCCTCGCGCATTTCTTCCTCTTGTGGTTCGGCGACATATTGTTCCTCTACGCTGCCGTTGGCTGCATCGCCTTTTACCTCCACGGGCTGACCGCAGAAGATCTGCTCCGGCGCGCCCTGTTGATCTTCACCATCGGTTTTATCGGCTATTCAATCATGTTTGGCAGCCTGTTATATGTGCAATATCAAGCAAGCCTCCCCGGTGCCAACGCCGCCACGATCGAGAATCTCGCACAGATCCTCGCGGGCTTTGACTCCGGGACCGCCGTTACCGCTGCCGATATCACCCTTCATCAATCCGGTTTTGTCCCGATATTTTTGGACAAGATTCAGAATAACCTGTTCGGTCCGCTTATACTTGTGGCCTATAATCTGGCCGAAACCCTGCCGCTGATGATGATCGGCATGGCGCTCTACAAAAATGCGTTTTTCACCGGAAAATGGAGAGCGGCAGTATATAGTCGATGGGGCATGCGATTGACCTTTATCGGCACGATCTTGCTGACCGGGATCGCAATTGGCCTGATTCATGCTGATTTTGACATGCTGCTAATGCTGAACGCCAGCTATGCATGGAACTGGCCCTCGCAACTACTGATGACCATCGGCTATGCAGCGTTGCTAATTGGTCTGATCCAGAAATTCCAGGGGTCATTCTGGATAGACCGGGTCGCCGCGGTCGGCCGGGCCGCCTTCACCAATTATCTCGGCACCAGCCTGATGATGACCTTCATCTTCTACGGCTGGGGATTGGGACTATATGGCTCGGTCGGGCGTGCCGAACTCTATCTATTCGTGCTCGCGGCCTGGGCCCTCATGCTGCTCTGGTCAAAACCGTGGTTGCACCGCTTTCGCTACGGTCCGCTGGAATGGCTGTGGCGCAGTTTGGCGCGGCGCCAGGTGCAAACGATGCGAATTAATAAGACTCCCGGCTGAGTCTATATTTGCTATTGCGATCTATTATCATTAGCGATATACGAGTCGTCATAAGGAGCCGCTATGGTCGTCTGTGTTTGCAATGCGATAAAGGAAAAAGACCTGAGGGCCGCTGTGCGCAGCGGGGCTGATCGGCCGTCGCAGGTCTACGCTCAGCTCGGTCGCAAACCAAAATGCGGACAATGCCTTGCCTTTGCTCAGACGATTATAAGATCCGAAATTGCAACCGCTTAGCATTATCGTTAGCAAATCATTGTAATATCGATAGTTTATATCGAAGCCACCCTTCCGCTTCGCAGACTAATACTGTATAGCAGCGGTCAATTGATCTACTGCTTATCGGGAAGGAATTTGCCATGAAGGGCGATGTAAAAGTCATCGAGTTTCTCAACGAAGCTCTGAAAAACGAACTCACCGCGATCAACCAATATTGGTTGCACTATCGCATGCTCGACAATTGGGGCGTATCTAAACTGGCTGAATTTGAGCGGCACGAATCGATCGATGAAATGAAGCATGCGGACAAGCTTGCCGAGCGAATTTTCTTTCTCGACGGATTGCCGAATTTCCAGTTACTGGGCCGGTTGAAGATCGGCGAAACGGTCGAGGAAATCGTCCAGGCCGATCTGGAGCTAGAGCATGAGGCCCTGCCGATGCTCAAGGATGCCATCGAACATTGCGAGAGCGTGCGCGACTATGTCAGCCGCGATCTGTTCGCCGAAATTCTCGAAAGCGAGGAAGATCATATCGATACGCTCGAACAGCAGCTTGACCTGATCGAACGGATGGGGATCGAGAATTATATTCAGTTGCAGTCGAAACCGGTCGAATAGCCAGAAAGAGACTTATTCAACCGAATCGGCGACCAAAGCCCAGTGGATGGCGTTGCTGAACCACTGGGCTGGCGTCCTTTTCCAAGATTGCCAGAGTTTCTTCGAACATCGGCCGCAAAGCCACCGCCAGCTCGATCACCTCATCGGGCGTTTCGTGATGTTCGACGCATGCGCGAGCGATCATTTCGATCGTTTCTGCTGTAATGGTTAGTTTCAAGGCACCGAATTGCAGCGCCTCTCCTTTGAGCTTGTGGGCTGCAAGGACCATCTGGAAAGGATCATTGGCGCGCATAGCTGCTTCGATCTTGCTGACGGACGCTATGCCATCTTCACGGAAATAGCCTAGTATGCGCACGAAATTCTCACCAAGCGCAGAACGGGTTGCGGAGCAGACCGTCCAGTCAATCAATTCGCTTTCCAATGGCGCCATCGAACGCTCCCAACAAAAATAACGAAGATACGCTACTCTTCCAGAATCTACGGCAACACCGGTAAAAACTTTGTTACCGGATTCGAATATAGTTAACCAAAAGCATCCGCTGCTTTACTGAACCACTAACCGGCTGATGCCGGTAGGTTCATGGCTTGGGGCTGAAGCCAGCTTTGTTTGGCTTTGTATGTTTGTCCAAATAATTGAGGATCACTTCGTCTGTGATGTTCCCGC
>JABMNS010000154.1 GCA_013204445.1 Sphingomonadales bacterium | reverse complement strand
GTGCTACCCGTAATCAGCGCAGTCTTGCCTTTTAGAAACATGCATATTCTCCTTTGCGGCGACCTTAAAACTGTCGGACCGGACTGCAATGCTTTTGTAAAAGAAATCAGCGCTACTTGCGCTTTTTATGAATCAGGCGAATCGGAATGAGACGAGGAGAATTTTGATGCGCTTGGACGATCTGGACCCTAGCAAGAATGTTCGTGATCAGGGCAGCGGCAGCGGCCGGGGCTTTGGTGGTGGTGGCGGTAGCGGCGGCCTGGGACTGTTGCTCAGTTTCCTGCCAATGCTACTGGGCCGGAAAATGGGTTGCGGAACGATCTTGCTGATCGGGGGAGTCGCGCTCGCTTTTCTATATCTCGGCGGCGGCGGTTTGCAACTGGCAGACGGAACAGGCGCAACCGGGTCGCAATCGCAAAGCTATGGCGCCAATGTCGCCTGTGATACGCAAGAGGAACTTTTTGCCTGCCAGGTGCTGGCTTCCACCGAACAGACATGGAGAAAACTGTTCGAGCAGCAGGGCGAACGCTATCGACCGACCACCCTCACCTTTTATGATCAGACGGGACAATCGGGTTGCGGCGCGGCACAGGCAGCAATGGGGCCTTTCTATTGTCCGGCGGATCAAGGGGTCTATCTCGACACCAGTTTCTTCCGCGAAATGTCGACCCGCCTGGGCGCCAAGGGCGATTTCGCCCAGGCCTATGTGATCGCGCATGAGGTCGGCCACCATATCCAGAATCTGGCCGGTGTTGCCGACCAGGTGAACAAGACCCAGCGCACGGCGAGCACGGCGGAAGGCAATGCCCTGCAAGTCCGGATGGAATTGCAGGCGGATTGCTATGCCGGGGTCTGGGCGGCGCAAAATGCCGACCGAATGGAACCCGGCGATGTCGAGGAAGGCCTGAACGCAGCCCATGCGATCGGCGATGATACATTGATGCGCGGCGCCGGCCAGCGGCCTGTTGAAAGCATGTTCACTCACGGTTCCTCCGAGCAGCGAAGGGCCTGGTTCCGCAAGGGCCTGCAGACCGGTGATCCGGCCACGTGCGATACTTTTTTGAGAGGGGTCGTATAGACAAAAAAGCTTCGTTCCTGCGCAGGCCGGGACGCGGTTAGTTTAGCTGAACGGGCTGCGCTTGATCCGGCTAGTCCAGTCGAGCCAACGGATGAAGGTCATCACCCCCCGGCGATCGCAACAAAGGTTGCTTGCGAGACGCGCATGATCGTCTAGAGTCGTCGCGGTTCACCGTCACGAACCGCGACGAGCAGAGGTGCACGTGCGCCCAATCGAAAGATCGTTATGAATATCTCGGATTGCCACAATGTGAATGACTTCCGCGCGCTCGCCAAGAAACGCCTGCCCTTTCCGATATTTGACTATATCGATGGCGCGGCAGACGACGAGGTGACGAGGCGGCGCAACACCGAGGCCTATGAGCGTTGCGATCTTGTGCCCAATGTTCTCACCGGGGTTGAGCATATTGACATGAGTACAACGGTGATGGGCCAAAAGCTGGCCATGCCGCTGTTCCTCTCCCCCACGGCGCTGCAACGGCTGTTTCACTGGCAGGGCGAGCGCGCCGTTGCCCGGGCGGCCGAAAAGTTCGGAACTTTTTTCGGCATTTCCTCTCTGGGCACGGTGAGTATCGAGGAAATCGGATCGACCATCGGCACGCCAAAAATGTTTCAGCTCTACGTTCACAAGGACAAGGATCTCAACCGGTCGATGGTCGAGCGGTGCAAAGAGGCAAAGTTCGACGCGCTGACCCTGACCGTGGATACGATCGTTGGCGGGAACCGCGAGCGCTGCCTGCGTTCAGGATTCACCAGCCCGCCCCGGATCACCCCGACCAGTTTCTGGAGCTACGCCGCGAAACCCGCCTGGGGCCTGAATTATATGTTTCGCAAGAGATTCGAGCTGTCCAACCTTAAGGACCATGTGTCCGAGGGCACCAGCGTACCAAATTCCGTCGCCGACTATTTTACCAATATGCTCGACCAGTCGCTAGACTGGGCGATGGCGGAGGAGATTGCAAAGGACTGGGGCGGTGAATTTTGCCTGAAGGGCATCATGTCGGTCGCCGACGCCAAGCGCGCGGTCGATATCGGTGCGACCGCGATCATGGTTTCCAATCATGGGGGACGACAACTGGATGGCAGTCGCGCACCATTCGACCAACTCGCCGAGATTTGCGATGCGGTGGGCGACAAGCTCGACGTGATTTGCGATGGCGGGATTACCCGTGGCAGCCATGTGCTCAAAGCACTCAGCGTCGGTGCCAAGGCCTGCTCGGGCGGGCGGCTATATCTCTATGCACTCGCCGCTGCTGGACAAGGAGGGGTTGAGCGAATCCTTTCTTTGCTGCAAGCTGAGATTGAACGCGACATGAAGCTTATGGGCGTCACGGCGGTTGATCAATTGAACCGCGACAATCTGAGATTTCGATAACCGTCGCCTTCAGGGGATTGAAATGATGCACTTAGGCAGCACTTTATTGCTCGCAGGCATGGTTGGGACCGCTGCACTCGCGCAGCCGGGTGCACAAGAGGACTCCACGCTAGAATCTGCGGGCAACAAAGTCACCGAACCGTTTGACGGCAAAGAAGTACCCCAGAAGCTGAAAGATATTCAGGATGCTCCCTATTCTCTCAGCGGCATGAGCAGATGTGCCGCCATCATCGCGGAAGTCAGGGAACTCAATGATGTTCTAGGTCCGGATGTCAACGAGCGAGTGAACAAAAGCCTGGGCAAAAAGCGCGAAGAAACCGCGGCCCGGGTGGCGGGCAGTGCGCTTGGTTCGATCATCCCGTTCGGTGGTATTATCGGTGAAGTTACCGGTGCCAATGCCGAACGGCGGCGCTATAATATAGCCGTCTATGCCGGCACCGTCCGGCGCGGTTTCCTGAAAGGCGTGGGCCTGCAAAAGGGGTGCAAGGCACCCGGCAGACCTTAAAAACTCCCGGGGCATCTTCCAGCGCTTTCTATCGGCCAGCAATTTCTATGCGAACGTATCGACAAAAAACCACAAAGCGATGGCGGCCAGCATCAGCGCAAATCCCCGCCGCACCATCCGTGCGAAGGGACCCGTGCTGAGCCAGCCATGGGCCCGGCCTGCAAGCAAGATGATTATGATATGGATCGACGTGGCGATCGCGAGATAAGCAATGGATAGCTGCAGCGTTTGCATCGCAACCGGTTGATCTGCGACAATATGAACCGGCAGCACGGCGATAAAGAATAAGGCAGCCTTGGGGTTGAGCAGGCTGATGATCAGGCCGCGACGGAAATGCTTCGCCGCTGTGCCATTATTGCGAATGACAGCCGGAGATACTTCCCGTTCTGCGCCCCAGGCCTCCCACGCCAGCCAGAGCAGAAACGCCGCTCCGGCATAGCTCAGCAGGTTGAAAATCAGCGGTGAAGCATGCGCCAATTGCGCCAGTCCCAATGCCGATGCGGCCGCAACGATCGCCAGCCCTAGACCTATCCCAGCGGCAGCGGCAAAGCCCGCACGCCGGCCCTCTCTGGCGCTGAGCAAGGCCAGCCAGTCCATGTTCGGACCGGGAGTCAGTTCGACCAGCAGGACGACGAGCAGGAAAGAGGGGAGCATGGGCGCGAGCATTGGGTTACTTTTATCGGGATTGGGGCGGTTGACAAGATCAGACGATTCTAATCAGGGTGTTTGACAGTTTCAGTCAACGCAGCCCGTCGTGCCAGCGTAGGCTGGCACCCAAACCAATGGTAAAATGAGGAAGCATCTTTCCTTCATTCGAGTTCGGCTTAGACCCCAGCCGGAGCTGGGGCAACGGCAATCAACGGCTGTTTTTCAAACTCCGACCGGAATCAATAAACCCGTTTCTTCGGCTTCACATATTCCGCTTCATCGGTCAGCGTATAATCATGGACTGGCCGATAATCGATCACGACCTCGCCACCCTTGCCGCCCCAGCCTTCAAAGGTCGAGGTGGTGTGCTTCATCCATTCCTTGTCATCGCGATCGGGATAGTCTTCCTGCATATGCGCCC
>JABMNS010000153.1 GCA_013204445.1 Sphingomonadales bacterium | reverse complement strand
GGATAGAAGAGCGTGAATCCGATGTGGCAGCATCGGAGAAATGGAGAAAATAAGGGGATGTCCTATGAATGGGCTTTCGAAACCCAGTTCTGCGCCCCCTTCATGATTTCCGCCAATAGTTGAAATTCGCTCCGCCGCGGGCTGTTCTTGCGCCAGACTAAGGCAATGTCGCGCGTGGCCCGGTCCGATTTTAGCGGTCTTGCGACAATGTCGGTATAATTTAATATACCGCTGTCGATCGCCATTTTTGGCAGTAGGGTCAAGCCAAGGCCGTTGTCCACCATCTGGACCAGCGTGTGCAGCGACGTTCCCATCATCCGGGCGGAAGCTCTGAGTTCAGGACGATTGCAGGCTGCCAGCGCATGGTCCTTCAAACAATGCCCGTCTTCGAGGAGCAACAATTGGCTCTCGTCGATGGTCGCTGGATCAACCTCGGGTGGAGGATCGCGTGGATCATCTTTCGGGAAAGCCACGAATATCTCATCGCTGAGCAGGACTTCGAATTCGACATCGCCGCAAGGAAATGGCTGCGCCAGCAAGACGCAATCGGCATGGCCATGATGCAATGAATCACAAGCCGCCTGGCTGGTTTCCTCTCTCAGATAGAGTTTTAGTTCCGGTCGCTCTTTGCGCAATTGCGGCAGCAAACGGGGCAAAAGAAAGGGTGCTATTGTGGGAATGACGCTCATCCGGATATCTCCGGCGAGCGGCTTGCCTGCAGATCGCGCCATTTCGGAAAGCTCTTCTGCCTCGCGCAAGATACGATAGGCTTTTTCCACCATCTGATTACCCAGATCTGTGAAGCGCACAACCCTTCGGGTTCGCTCCACTAGAACGATGTCGAGCAATGCTTCCAGTTCCTTTATGCCGGCTGACAATGTTGACTGGGTGACAAAGCAGGATTCCGCGGCTTTGCCGAAATGGCCATGTTCTTTTAGCGCCACCAGATATTGCAATTGCTTGAGTGTGGGAAGGTAGGTCGACATTATCGAATCTTTCGATCAGTAGAACGGTATTGATCTAATATAGTGATTATAAAACGTTTGAAAAGCGCCGTCCTATTTCGGTTGCAAAAAAAGACTGGAAATACGGGCCTATCGTGCCTAGTTTATAGTCTTCGCAACATCCGGAGGAAATATATGTTTCGGGAACTGGGCGCTTATCTGGATTCCATCAAGGCTCGCGACCCAGCTCCGCGGTCGCGCTGGGAAGTGCTGCTCTATCCGGGTGTACTGGCCATTGGCCTGCATCGATTGGCGCATTGGCTGTTCAAGGGAGAGCTCTATTTCTTTGCTCGCCTGATTAACCATATTGCGAGATTTTTCACTGCTATTGATATCCATCCGGGTGCAAAAATCGGCAGGCACTTGTTTATCGATCATGGTTTTACCGTGATTGGAGAGACCGCTCAAATTGGCGACAATGTGACGATCTATCAATGCGTGACCTTGGGCGGCACCAACCCGACCAATGGTGTTGGCGGCAAGCGCCATCCAACCATTGAAGATGATGTCATATTGGGCTCTGGCGCTCAGGTGCTCGGTCCGATTACCGTCGGTAAACGGGCGCGGGTCGGTGCCAATGCAGTTGTCACCCAGAATGTACCGGAAGGCGCCACGATGGTTGGCGTTCGGGCCAGGCCGACATTGTTAGAGGCAAAGGATTATCAGAAAGAATTTGTTCCCTACGGAACGCCCTGCAGTGAGATTTTTGATCCATCGACGCAAAAGCTGGAAATATTACAATGTGAAATGGAGCAATTGCAGAAGCGAATCGCGGCATTCGCTAAAGAGCGGAACGGCGATGATGATGAAATCGAGGCAAAGGGGCGTGATAGCGCTTGATGCGTTTTACCGAATCCAATGTATCGGCCTTTCCGCAACGAGGCTTCCCATCTCAGGTGGGTTTTGAGCGGCCGGAACTAGACCGCATACTCAATCTGTATGGCCGCATGGTCGCCGCAGGTCATTGGAAAGACTATGCGATGGACATGCGCCGCGATGTAGCGATATTCGCGGCCTTCCGCCGCGCATCGGAACGGCCTCAGATCCGGATCGAAAAACGTCCGGCGGAGCGCAATCGGCAGGGCATGTGGTCACTGCACGGCGAACAGGGACAGATATTGAAACGAGGCCATGATCTTGCCGGAGTTCTGGCGCCGGTCGAGCGAAAGCTTATGAAACTGGTCGCTGATTAGTCAGTCAAACTCCGTCGCATTGCGCCGGGAAGACCGAAATATTATCCTTCTACAGCATCGGTATCTAGCGCATAGCCCGCCGACCGCACGGTCCGGATGATGTCGGATCTGTCATTGGCATTGAGCGCCTTGCGGAGCCGCCGGATATGGACGTCGACGGTGCGCATTTCGATATCGCTATCCTGACCCCAGACGCTGTCGAGCAACCGCTCGCGGGAAAATACCCAGTTGGGATGTTCCAGAAAATGGCGGAGTAAGCGAAATTCGGTTGGGCCGAGAGGTATGGTATCTCCGCCGCGTTTGACCTTGTGACCGACGGTGTCCATTTCCAGATCACCAAAGGTCAGTTTTTCACCGGCCAGCGCGGGCCGCACCCGGCGTAGCACGGCCTTTACCCGGGCGATCAGTTCAAGGGGGCTGAACGGCTTCGTGATATAATCATCCGCGCCGGTTTCGAGGCCGCGGATCTTGTCCTCCTCTTCACCCCGTGCGGTCAGCATGATGATCGGAATATTTGCGGTTTCCGAAGACCGTCGCAGGCGGCGGCACACTTCAATGCCGGATAGGCTTTCCAGCATCCAGTCGAGCAAAATCACGTCTGGCCGGTGTTCCTGAACCAGCAGAAGCGCTTCCTCGCCATCTGGTGTGTGGATGACATCATATTCTTCTTTTTTGAAGTTCCAGGTCAAGAGTTCCGCTAGCGCGGCATCATCTTCTACGAGTAATAATTTCGCATTCACCATCAGTCGGCCCCATCGCTCAAGGCGTCATCCAACGGACTCGTTGGATTTTCTCCGCGTGTGCGTTCGGGCATAGGTTCACCGGTTGCCGCAAAATAGACCATCTCCGCAACGTTGGTCGCATGGTCGCCGATCCGTTCCAGATTTTTGGCAATGAACAATAGATGGGCCGCCTCGCCAATATCTTTGGGGTTTTCGATCATATGGGTGATCACGGCACGGAAAATGCTATTGTAGAAATCATCGACGATCTGGTCGCGCCGGTTTACCTCCATTGCAAGATCCGCATCACGCCGCGCAAAGGCATCGAGCGAATCCCGGACCAGCTCACTGGCAATTTTCGACATAGAAGGCAGCAGCGAAATGGGTGTCAGCCGAT
>JABMNS010000021.1 GCA_013204445.1 Sphingomonadales bacterium | reverse complement strand
GCTGAAGCCTTCTACCAGCTAGAAGCTGGTGGGTTTACTCCCAAGGTGAGACACTGAATACTCCTCACTCTGAGTTCAGTCAAGCAACGGCGAGTGATTTCCGTTTCAGTATAATAGCTTGGAGCTTTCCATTCCCACGGATGCCCGTGGGTCACATCGTGACAGTCAAAGATTCTTGAAGCTTTGCATCGAAACGATTTGCGGATGGGATGCTCAATGCTTCGATTGGCTGCGGACGATTCACGGCAGACATAATTTGAAGGCATCACAATTCGAGGCCGGGGGGGGTGTTACAAACTCTCCGGCCGTTCATACGGAAACCAGCTCCAATTGCAGAAATGTAGGGACAGGTGATGCAGCTATCTTGGTGAATCGGGCGTGTTCATTGATTTTCGAACCGCTTAAGATCCCCACTGGCTGGCTCGGGTCGCAAAAAACCAGCCAGTAGAGACGAGTGGGCTTCAATAATAACAGTGGTTCCGATCGATATCGAATTCCCTCAATTTCTATTGTCCCAATTCAAATGTCTTTCGTCAGAATATTTGGTGATTAACCCCGCAGAAATCTGTAGAATTCCGGTTCAAACTGTTAACTGATAAATACAGGAGGGAGACTATCCGGTCAATATTAATTCAACTATTCACCGCTGGATTCACGCCTCTCTGAAGATAAATATACCTGATAAAATAGCGGCTTAAGAAACTTTTCACATTGTTTTCACACAATGTAATGCTTTATCATCGCGCCCGATGCGGCCACAGTTGATCATATGACAATACTACAAGATCAACTTCACTTTGTGGGCGATTAATTATGGATCTAAGCGTGACCGTTGATGCTGTTAGGCGGCAAATATTGCTTTCAGATGGGAACAAAGAAAACTTGTTCGGGGCAACGCTTCTCAGCTTATTTGTCTTCTGATCATTTCAGATCAAGATGAATATATGTTCTGCAATCAGGTCCACAGACTACCTGCTTGGCAAACGATGATGCTGTCTTCTGTATGCAAACAGGTCGCTAGACACATTAAAAATTTGTCGGATGAAGGTTTCGACATAGTTGAATATTTGAAGAAAACGGACGGGTGCAAATTAAAACCTAAGCTCTATTCCTCGTTGAGTGTCGATGAAAAAAACAAAGCGAAAGCTTTGTTAGCAAGCTTCAATTGGTCCCAGTGGAGGCGTTTCAGTGACGTAGACACACATAGTGTTTCTGCTTGGACCCTCCAAAATACAGAAGCGTTGTTGCAAATGACTACCGGGCATGTTGAGCTCGCTTATGAAACACTAAAAGCGGGATACGTTCACGCAAACAACAATGATTTTCTGTCTATCTCAAACATCTTGGCAAGTCGGATCGGGTCGCGATTGCCAACACCTCATTTGCCAGTGGAACCGGAAGTTCAAGAAAGCCTCTCCTATTTTGAGCAGGCCGTTTTTGCCAGGCGATTGGCTGCTAATGCTGTATCGGGAAATTCAGACCAATGGCACGCTTCAGCTCTCGAGTTAGAGGATCTGTTACCCCAATTGGCAGTACGAGGAAATTTGACAACCCAAGCTGTTGTTCTGAACGCTCTGGCTTTACTGTACAAACGGCTTCAAAACTGGAATCTAGCTCTGGCTTACATTGAGGAAGCAGCGCCGCTGGCTGTATTCTCAGGGGACGTAATTCTGATCCAGAACGTAATTTTCAACTTTGGGAACTTACTTTCTGAAATGGCAAGACTGGAACAATATGATATTCCAGCGGACCAATATCTTAAACTGCTGGAGATGGATTTAAAGATTAGGCACACGCTGGGAATTGGGAAAGACAGCGCACAAGCAGAATTGCTCCTGGCTTACCTGAATTTTGAAACCGGCAATCTCGATGAGGCAACCCGATATTTACAGAAATCCAAGGATATCATCTCGCTCAGCACGGCAAGTGCCGATCTGGCACTATATAATCGAATAGATGGTCTAATCGAAATTCAAATGTGTCAGCAATCTGGTGACTCGCTCGACGTTGGGTTAAGTAAATTGGATATTGCGGCCTCGGTTTTCACCAAAATAGGAAATCATGCATCCGCCGATTATGTACGAGAAGAGCGCAACCGCCTTTTCAGGGAATGACCGCTTTTGAGAACTGGCGAAGGCCGTCAGGACCAACAACATTTGGGTGCGTATCTGACATTTCGGATTGACTGTTTGGATGTCCGGTTCGGTCACTAGCGATCTAAAACCGGACAGACAGCAATCCACCCAGTTTCGGTCATTTGAAAAGATTGAGTGGAACATAAAAGCGGCTGGTCTGGAAACGCCTCAGTCACTCAACTTGGATTTCTCTTAGTGAATGGAGGCGCCCGGTGCTTCTCTCGGGAGGGGAGGGGGGGGGTAGCACCGGTCGCATGAAGTCCCTGCCACGATGTCTTGGTAATTTGCCAGACTCGGAATCTACCTAGGATCGGAGCCACTCAGCATATTGGCATAAAGCGGATCTCCCAGCGCGGGCTCCGCGCCATTGGCAACAATAGCCATGCAGGAATGTTGACTGACCGTATATTCTCATCTCGAATGAGTCTCGCCCGAGATTGACTGACGGTGAATAGCCTGAAGTCCTAGGGATAGAAGGACCTGCCGACCCCCATCCCTCCTACCGGCCGATGATTTTGACACACCATCCATCCATCGAGGTGCAACAGCGATTGCTGTTCAAGAAATTGGGCTGGTTAAGCGCAATATGCTATCCTGCCCTTCAACCGCAACATTTGCGTCTTACTTGACCGGCTGGGAATATGTGTAATCACTATCAAAACCACCCCGAAGCAATCCCCACATGGAAGGAGTATATCGGTGCGGCTGGTGATATTCCCTTCTCAGAAATCAAAATCGATGTCTGGCCGAAATATCAGGGCATGGTTGCGCGTCTCGACGGCGGTCAGAAGATACTCGACACCATGCAGTGGGGGGTCCCGCTAACAATGAAAGGAAAACGTCCTGGCACGACCATTACAAAGCGAATAACCAACGTCCGCAAACTATCCAGCTCCTTCTGGCGATCGATGCTCACAAAGGCTGAAAATCGCTGTCTCGTGCCCTTCACGAAATTCGCCGAGCCAAAGCCCAAGGCGGGAAGAGAAGAATGTTGGTTTGAGGTCAAAGAAGCATCCGTCTCAGCTTTCGCTGGTATTTGGCGCCCCTCCAACGAAGGCAATGTTTTTGCGTTTCTGACATGCGAGCCTAATCCGCTTATCAAGCCCATTCATCCCAAAGCCATGCCGGTGATTTTGCATCCAGAGGATTATGATGATTGGCTGTCTGGAGATGATGCGGAGAGGTTTGCGGTGCCGTTTCCTTCACAGCTGATGTCGATGGCCACTCAGGTAGCTGTTCGGATATGACGGACCGCGCGGGGCTTTGATTGTGACCGATTGCTGGGTTGAAAATGGTTGGTCAAATATTGAATAATATCGGCTCTTTTTTTCTCCCCGTCACCGGGAAGTGGAGTTTCTCCCAGTAATTTGCCATTTTGGTCAGATTCCGGAACTTGGCCTTGGTTGGGTCATTTGACCAAATCATTCGCTGAGATGTAGGGAGTTAGCAATTTGATCCCTTGATAATTTCAATGCTGGATAGCCCAAACCAATCGGCGTCGATGCTGCCCTAGACGATCTAGCTGCACAATCACGAATTTTATAAAAAACTATAAAATTGGTTGATATTATCCCTTCAAATTTTCCAAGTGGATTTATCGATGACTACTGTTACGGATTGGTGTTACGGATGAACAAATGAAAAATCATCTAACTATCTATAAAATATCATTAATTGGATATTGGATCCCCCGTGAGGATTCGAACCTCAATTAACGGAGTCAGAGTCCGTGGTATTACCATTATACGACAGGGGAGTGCCGGAGCGCGGCAATAGGCAGGGAGCGGGCTAGGGTCAAGCCTTTTGGTGACGGCTATCCAGTAAATGGCTCAAGCAGTTCGGGCCCATTGTGGCGGTTGTTGTTGACCAGGCTGGACATCCGGGTAGCATTCAGAAAGCCCTGATAGGTTTCAGCCAGATTTCGGGCTTCTTTCCAGCCGCCTTCCAGCCAGACAGCAATTTGCGATCGCTCCAATATGTCGCGATATTCTGGCTAGGTCAGCTCTTCGTGGCTAAATTTGCGTCCTCACATGATATTTTCCGTTCTACTGGGTCCCCGGCCCTTGCGTCAAAGGCGCTGCGGCGTTATCTGATACAGCAAGTACCGGCGGTATTATCCGATCCGGAGAACATAAGAGTACGGTCATGGCGGATCAAGCATCCCCATCGCCGCAAGATGCACAAGGCGGATTATCCGCAAGGAAATCCCGCCCGAAACCTGCGGCGAAACATAATGGACAGAGTCTCATTGCGCCTCCCGTCCGTCCAGGCACCGAGCGCTGGCCTAAATTGCGGTCGTATGCAGCAATTGATTTGGGTACCAACAACTGCCGGTTGCTCGTAGCAAAACCGTCTGCGGACGGCTTCATTGTCACCGATGCCTTTTCGCGCGTCGTGCGACTGGGCGAAGGTCTGGTCGAATCCGGGAAAATCAGTAGCCGGGCGATGGACAGAGCGGTCGCCGCCCTGTCAATTTGCGCCGACAAGTTGCGGCGTCGCAATGTGACGCTTGCCCGGTCGGTAGCTACCGAAGCCTGCCGGCGCGCCAGCAATGGCGACAAATTTATCGAACGTGTCCGGCGAGAAACCGGCATAGCGCTCGACGTGATCACCGCAGAAGAAGAAGCGCGCCTAGCAGTTCTCGGCTGTCATATTTTGCTCGAACCGGGCGAAGGGCCAGCGCTTATTTTTGACATTGGCGGCGGTTCGACAGAGCTGGTGCTGGTCGACACAAGCGGTTCGGCACCGGAGATTCTCGATTGGCAGAGCTCCCCCTGGGGTGTCGTTTCGCTGACCGAAAGCGAGAAATTTGATGGCGATGATCCGGTCGCGCGCAGCGAGGCCTTTGCCGCAATGCGGGCGCGAGTCACGGACAGCTTCGCCAGTTTTGCGGCGCGCTTGCCGCGGCTCGACCAATGTGACTACCGGTTGCTGGGTGCGAGCGGTACGGTGACCACGCTTGCCAGCCTGCATCTTAAGCTACCGCAATATGATCGCAAAGTGATCGATGGTCTCATCGTTCCGACGGAATCGATGCGCGAAATCAGCACCATGCTGGCCCATGCTTCTCCGGCTGAGCGGGCGGATATTCCGTGCATCGGCCGGGAACGCGCCGATTTGGTTGTCGGTGGCTGTGCGATCCTGGAATCGATTCTCGATATCTGGCCAGCGACCCGTGTCGGTGTAGCGGATCGCGGCATTCGCGAAGGTATATTGCGTTCGCTGATGTCGGCCAACGAACGGCGGTCAGTGCGATGAGCCGGGGTAGATCAGGAAATAAACAGAAGGTCAAAACCGCCAAGGGTAGGAAGATTGGTTCTACCCGCTGGCTCGAGCGGCAGCTCAACGATCCCTATGTCAAACAGGCAAGAGCTGAGGGCTATCGCTCGCGTGCGGCCTATAAATTGCTTGAGTTGGACGAACGATTCAAACTGGTGCGTAGCGCCAAGGCGGTGGTGGATCTTGGCATTGCACCCGGTGGCTGGGCTCAGGTCATGCGCAAATTTGCGCCCAAGGCCGCTGTAGTCGGAATCGATCTGCTCGATGTTGACCCGATTGAAGGGGTTACCATTTTTAAGATGGACTTCATGGATGACGCGGCGCCGGACATGTTGCTGGAAGCGCTCGGTAGCAAACCGGATCTGGTGCTGTCCGATATGGCTGCCAATACGGTTGGTCATCAGCAGACCGACCATTTGCGGACAATGGGACTGGTCGAGGCAGGTGCCTATTTTGCGGTTGAAAATCTGCAAGAGGGCGGCGCTTTTGTCGCCAAGGTACTGGCGGGCGGAACCGACAATGAGTTGCTGACCCTGCTAAAAAAACATTTTACTGTGGTCAAGCATGCCAAGCCACCAGCAAGCCGCAAGGGCTCGTCCGAATGGTATGTGATTGCCCAGGGGTTCAAAGGCAGGGCGGAAACGACCTAGTTGGCGGCGCGCGCTTTCGCGACCATTTCTTTTAGACCGTCATAGCCGACTGCGCCGACTTCGGATTGATTGCCAACCACCCAGGCTGGCGTACCTGTGAAGCGCATTTGCTGGGCGATTGCGATATTATTCTGGATTTCGTTTTTGGCTTCGGGCGAGGCGATAAAGGCTCGCGCGGCGGTCATGTCGAGACCGATTTCATTGGCGGCCGCCTCGATCGTCGACGGGGTCGGGCGACCAGTGGCGAACATGGTTTTGTGAAACGCGTAATATTTGTCCTGTTTAGCCGCTGCAAGCGCCATCAACGCGGCGTCATTGCTGGCCTCACTGAGGATGGGGAGCTCGCGGAACACGACTTTCACATTCTTGTCTTCGGCAATCAGTCTGGCGATATCCCGCTCGGTCTGTTTGCAATAGGGGCAGTTGAAATCCGAATATTCTACAACAATGACATCACCATTGGGATTCCCAGCAAAAGCGGTCCCGGCAAAAGGCTTTTCGATCTGTGCCCGTACGGCATCGATTGCGGCAGCTTTCTGACGGTTTTGCAGCAGCTCGACCGCTTCCGGAATAATCTCAGGGTTTTTCAGGATATAACCGCGCACAATCGCCTCAATGGCTTTTTGTTCCTGAGCGTCAATGCCTGCCGCCAGCGCCGCTTCGCTGGCTGCTTCGGTTGAGGACGTGCTGCCGGCTTGCCAGAACCAAACGCCCAATGCTGCTGCTATGACCAGTCCGCCACCCGCCATAATCATCCACTTTCTATCTATCATTGTCATGCACAATCGGGTTCTGTCCTTGAGGCATGGCATTGGCCATGGCCGCTCGGCTTGTCCAGCCAAAATGGCTCGGGCAAGCGTATTACGGCTCAGCGCCGACGGTTATTTTTTTCAAATTCGGCCTTGGCGATGAAAGAAATGTCCTGCGCGCGGATCCAGTCAGGCGTATATTCCGTTATGCCGGCCATGGCGACTTGTGAACTGCGGATGGCACCGGCATAATTTTGTTCCAGCAAAGAGCTTTCCGCTGTTGCCAGTTGCGCCCGCGCGATATCTCCCTGCTGCGAATAGACCACGCCCAGCTGGTACCAGGCAAAGGGATTGCGATTGTCCTTGTTAACGGCGGCTTTCAGGACCTGTGTCGCCTCGTCCAGATATTGCGGATCTTCGGTGGCGATCAGGGCGTGGCCGAACAGGCTCGCAATCAATGGCTGGTTGTTGGTCAGCTGCACGGCTTTGCGCAGCGATTGCAGAGCTTCGTCGGGTTTCCCCGATTCCAAAAGAATCTGGCCTTGCAATTCGAGGAAATAGGGATCGTCCGGTGCGGATTTGAGCAGATTATTGACTTCATAAAGCGCGCGGTCCGGGTAGGCGCTCTTGTGCCAAGCATAGGCGCGGGCATAGCGGGCAGGGACCGACTGGTCGCTTTCGGGAAATTCGCGCAAGGTCACGGCAGGGTCTGCGGTAAAGCCGAGTAGCTTGGCCTTGACCCGCTGGAACCTGGCTTCAATTTCCGGATCGGATGGCGTGTCCCAGGCGGGATCCTTTTGATAGACATCCCTGAGCAGGCTTACCCGTTCTCCCGATAGCGGATGGGTTCGCCCGTAGCTGTCCTCCTGCGGAATGCCGAGCCGGAATTCATAATTTTGTAGTTTCTTGAAAAAGTCGATCGAACCTTTGCCGGATATGCCGGCGGCTCCCAGATAGCGGGCACCGGCGGAATCGGCTGATCGTTCCTGTACCCGGCTGAAGGCCAAAAACTTGCCCATCGCGGCTTGCTGGCCTGCGGCCAATATACCCATGCCGGCGTCACCGGCTCCGGCCGCAATGGCTGCGGCACCCAGGACCAGGCTGAGAATGGTGATGCCGGTCGCGGTTTTAACACCCTCGTCAAACCGGATAATATGTCCGCCGGTAATATGACCTAGTTCATGGGCCATGACGCCCTGCACTTCATTGGCGCTATCTGCAGTTTCGATGAGACCGGAATAGAAATAAATCCGCTGACCGCCCGCGACAAAGGCATTGATTTGATGATCGTTGATCAGAACGACCTCGACCTCTTTGGCATCCAGTTCGGATACCGCCACGAGCGGCGCCACCATGTCGGTGAACAGAGCTTCTGTTTCCGCATCACGCAATATCGACTGGGCGGAAACGGGTTGCACGACGATTGAAATCATCGTCAGAAATGCCACCATGAAACGGGTCAGCCGGCATGCACCAGGCAAGCCAATGCGGGGAAATGAAATAGCAAGAAAATTGCGCATGAAATTCCTCAGCATGAGAGTCCGGTCTAAGCCTTCCCCCTGACACCACCTGTCTGAACCGCGGATGAAATTTGTACCGTTCCCGCCCAAAATTCGGGCGGGAACGGTATTTGTTCAGTTATCCGAAAGTGCGTTGCCACCAGCCGTGACGCGTTGATCCGTCGCTCGATTCGGTGGCGTCGCTGTCGGATGATTTGGCGACAGCGTCATCTTTGTTCTTTGCGGTTGATCTCGGTTTCCGCGGTTTGGCAGGCGCCTCTTCTTTGGTTTCTTTGACTTCCTTGGCTGCTTTGGGCTCTTCCGGCGCGGCTTTGTCAGACGCCTCCAAGCTGTCGGCCTTTTTGGCGCGTGCCCTCGGCGCACGTTTCAGCGGCGGTTTTTTATCAACGATTGCATCAGCGGGTCCGCCAGTGGCTTCAGCCGCTGGTGTGGCCGCCGTTGCCTTGGCTTTGCGCGGTGCACGGCGCCGTTTCGGCTTTTCTTCAGCCGCCCCGGCGTCCGGTTGCGTATTTTCCGCTGGCAGCTCAGCCGGGGCTTGGCTTTTCGCAGAGCGGCGTCTTCCGCGCGGCTTGGCCTCGGCTTTTTCATCACTGCTGGTTTTGACTGCTGCATCGGGGGTCATGTCTGCCTTGCGGGTGCTGTTGCGGCGTGCGCGTGGCTGCGGCTTCTCTGTTTTGTCGCCGGCATCCGTATCGTTCGGCTGCACAGCTGCTTCGCCAGTGTTCTCCCCATTGTTCTCGCCACTGGTTTCACCAGTGCCGGATTCCGAACGGTCACCACCGCGGTTGCGTCTGCCCCGCCGACGCCTTTTGCGTTTGGGCCGTTCACCACCGTCTTCCCGTTCTACCCGATCTTCCCGCTCTTCCCGCTCTTCCGCTTCCACGATTTCCGCTTCTTCGGCATGATCATCTTCGTCATCATCATCATCGATGATGGGTTCGAATTTGGGCATGTTTTTCGGCGGGCTGCCAGAGGTCTGGATATCCATCCGGGCGCCTTCGGTTTCGCCATCCGGCACGATTTCGATCGAGACGCCATAGCGTTGTTCGATATCCTCGATTTCGTGACGCTTGCTATTCAACACGTAAATGCAGGCTTCCTGGCTCGTGCGCAGACTGATCATGCTGGCCTTGCCTTTAGCGGCTTCCTCTTCCAGCAGACGAAGCGCTGACAGGGCAGAGGAGGATGCCGTCCGGACTAGTCCGGTGCCTTCACAATGCGGGCAGACTTTGGTCGACGCTTCCAGCACACCGGTGCGCAGACGCTGGCGGCTCATTTCCATCAGACCAAAGCTCGAGATCCGACCGACCTGGATGTGCGCACGATCATTTTTCAACGCATCGCGCATCGCCCGTTCGACTTTGCGAACATTGCCCGTGCGGTCCATGTCGATAAAATCGATCACCACCAGCCCGGCCATATCGCGCAATCGCAATTGACGCGCGATTTCCGCAGCGGCTTCCATATTGGTCTTGACCGCAGTCGCCTCAATCCCGTGTTCGCGGGTTGAACGTCCGGAGTTGATATCGATCGACACCAACGCCTCGGTTGGATT
>JABMNS010000152.1 GCA_013204445.1 Sphingomonadales bacterium | reverse complement strand
GCACCGGTGCGGGCATGATGGATTGCAAAAAAGCACTGAACGAAACCAATGGCGACGTGGAAGTAGCGGTCGACCTGTTGCGGACCAAAGGCCTTGCTGCCGCGCAGAAGAAATCGAGCCGTACGGCCGCTGAAGGCCTGGTTGGTGTTTCCGTGGCTGGAACCAAGGGCGTCGCTGTTGAAGTGAACAGCGAAACCGATTTTGTTGCTAAAAATGATCAGTTTCAGGACTTTGTTGCTAAGGTGACAGGCGTCGCACTGGGTCTTGATGACGATGATGTCGAAACTCTGGCTGCTTCAGATTATCCCTCCGGCGGCACGGTAAAAGACGTGTTGACCAACAATATTGCGACCATCGGTGAAAATCAGGCGATCCGCAGGATGAAAACGGTTGCGGTTTCCAGCGGTCTCGTAGTGCCTTATATTCACAATGCCGTCACCCCTACCATGGGCAAGATCGGTGTGTTGGTTGCACTAGAAAGCACGGCTGGGGCGGATGTTCTGGAACCACTCGGCAAGCAGATTGCGATGCATATCGCGGCGGCATTCCCACTGGCGCTGAACGCAGAGGGCCTTGATCCGGAGTTGCTCGCTCGTGAGCGCGCGATCGCGACTGAAAAGGCCGCCGAATCCGGCAAGCCCGACAATATCGTTGAGAAAATGGTCGACGGTGCGATGGTAAAATTTGCCAAGGAAAATGCACTGCTCAGCCAGACTTTCGTGATGGATAACAAGACTCCGGTCGCTCAAGTCGTGGAGCAGGCCGGAAAAGCTGCGGGCGTCGAAATCAAGCTTACGGAATATGTCCGTTTTCAGCTTGGTGAAGGCATTGAGAAGAAAAAAGAAGATTTTGCAGCGGAAGTAGCCGCTGCGGTTGCTGGCTAATCGAGTCGCAGATTGAATATTTCGGGCGGTAACGCTTGGCAGCATGGCGCGGACTATCTATGGTCTGCGCCATATTTGTTTTTGGGGCCGGGCATTGATTCCGGCAGGATGGGATTTGCATGAAACGACCAGCGTTTAAGCGCATTTTGCTGAAGCTTTCTGGCGAAGCCCTGATGGGCTCGGGCGAATTCGGGATTGACCCGGAAACGGTTAACCGCATCGCAGCCGAAGTAAAGTCTGCGAAAGAGGCGGGATTTGAACTCTGTCTAGTCGTCGGCGGTGGTAATATTTTCCGGGGGCTGGCTGCGGCAGCAAAAGGTTTTGACCGGACGAGCGCCGATTATATGGGTATGCTGGCTACCGTGATGAATGCGCTGGCGGTCCAGAATGCGCTCGAGCAGATGGGTTGTGATACACGGGTTCTGTCTGCCATTCCGATGGCGAGCGTGTGCGAGCCGTACATTCGTCGCAAGGCCGTGCGGCATCTGGAAAAAGGCCGTATCGTTATTTTCGCCGCTGGAACCGGTAATCCCTATTTTACGACCGACACGGCCGCGGCGTTGCGCGCAGCGGAAATGGGTTGCGAGGCCCTTTTCAAGGGCACGAGTGTCGACGGTGTCTACAATGCCGATCCGAAAATCGATCCTGACGCAACGCGCTATGAGGAATTGAGTTTTGATCGGGTTTTAAGTGATAATCTGAAGGTCATGGACGCCAGTGCCGTTGCGCTCTGCCGCGAAAACAAGATACCTATCGTCGTCTTTTCGATCCGGGAGCAGGGCAATCTCGCGACCGTATTGGGTGGCGGTGGAACTGCGACCATGGTCGGAACAACCGAATAGCTATTTAGGGGAAACAGCAATGGCAAAATATGACAAAGCCGATCTGCAAACGAGGATGAACAGCACGCTGGAGGCGCTCAAGCATGATTTGAGCGGTCTGCGTACCGGCCGGGCTAATATCGCGCTTCTGGATACAATAACGGTTGAGGTGTACGGCTCGAGAATGCCGCTCAATCAGGTCGCAACCGTATCCGTGCCCGAACCACGCATGCTGTCGGTCCAAGTGTGGGACAAGGCCAATGTCCAGCCTGTGGAAAAGGCAATCCGCTCCGCTGGCCTCGGACTGAACCCGATGACGGACGGTCCCAATGTCAGGCTTCCTATCCCGGATCTGACCGAAGAGCGCCGCAAGGACCTTGCTAAACTGACTGGGCAATTTGCCGAAAAGGCCCGCATCGCCATTCGCAATGTCCGACGGGATGGTATGGATGACCTGAAAGCCGACGAGAACAAGAAAGAAATTAGTGAAGATGACAGGAAGCGGCTCGAGACCGAAGTTCAGAAACTGACCGACGAGATGATTGCCGAAGCCGACAAGCTGGCCGACGCAAAAGAGCAGGAAATCCTGACCCAGTGAAGCTCACGCGTTCCAAGAACGGTGCTGCCGATCCGGCGCAAGCCATGGCCGGGATATCCGATCCGCTATATGGTGCCCGTCACGTCGCAATTATCATGGATGGCAATGGACGATGGGCGAAGCGCAAGCATTTGCCACGCACCCTTGGCCACAAGAAAGGTGTTGAGGCGGT
>JABMNS010000393.1 GCA_013204445.1 Sphingomonadales bacterium | reverse complement strand
GCTTGTAGCTGAAAACCGTTAACAAACATTAAAAATTTTATTATATGAAAAAAATATTATTTATCTCAGTTATATGCTTCTTTATTATAGGAGCAGGAAATTTATTTTCACAAACTCTTAGAGATATTGTGAAAAATCCTATCACAAAGGAATATTTTTTAGAGCCGTTAAGGGAGGAGGTTAACAAAGAATTCCACTATACAGAACCTGAATTTACAGAAAAAAATATTCAAGAGACTCTTCGTAGAGCTTATGAAGACTGTAATCAATGCTTTAATGTTAAAACAGGTGGCTATTATTCAGCAATCGCTATCGAGAAGCAAAAATCTCTAGCTGCTAATAATTCTTTTAACATCGACTTTAAGGAATTTATATCCGTGAATGATTTTCGTCCGAACGAATACGCAAGAAATTTTATAGGTACATTCAGAAACCCACCAAGGATCGAAGATTTTAAAACGTTTAAATTTTATTATTCCTCTATACTAAAAGAGACTGGGGTTAAGAAAAAAGAAGATAAAGAGAATCTTTATAACAAGCTACTAAAAAAGCGGGAAGAGCTCGGAAAGAAGTTGGTTCAATTTTATAGCAACTATGATTATAAAATGCAATTATTAAAAGCTTTTAGCGAAAAATACCCAGAATTATATAAGACATCAAAATATCCTAGTGATGCGATGAAAACATTAGTAGTAGAAAAAATAAGCCCAAATTTTAATCTCATTGATAATATACTTATGTATCCAGAATTTACTTCAAAAAAAAATACAGAAGTTGAAAATAAGGAGTTAAAAAAAATGCTTTTAGATAAAGGCTTTGTTAAAATAACTGAATGGGGAAAAGAATCATCTAATTATGTGTTTACTTATCTCTCCCCAATAATAAATGATAACCTTAAAAAAAGAGCAGATACTTTGAATCGATATTTTAATTTAAGAGAAACACGTAAAGCAGAATGGAGCTACACAAACTTGAGACTATTAGAACTGTGGTATGAAAATTTAGGAAATGCATTTACATTGGAAAATTTCTTAACTGCATGTGGAAGCAATATACCTTCAAAAGAAGACTTTGTTATTGATGATAAGCCACTTAAAGATATAATAACTATATACTGCCAAGAAGTGGGCTTCCGTTTGGGGAAAAATTTTGAACGTTACGACGATATTTTGTTCGATAACATTATGAACAACCATTATGGCATTCAAAATGACGAATTCGAAAAAATTAAAAGTGAAAACGAAGTACGTAAAGAAAAAGAGCTAAACGAAAAAGGGGGCATATTAAGGGGTAGAACATATTTCAAGATTAATAATCAAGGGAAACCTGATGAACTATACTTTTCGCGTTCATTTAACCTAGTGAGAACAATAAATCAAAGTGAGTATGAAGGGTCTTTCGAAAAAAAGAGTGAAAACATATTTAATTTAGTACTTACAGACAAAAAAACAGGAATTAAGTTTCCGGAATTTGAAGCAAGAATCAGTAATGACGGAAAAAAACTTTATTTGGGAGAGGATAAAGTTCCATATAAGTATGAAGACCCAAAAGAAGCTAATTGTTTATATGACAAACAAGGATTTTGGAGGAGCATTGATGGTAAAGAATCTTTTCATGGAAATGAATGGAAATCCTCAATTACAGGGGGCATATATGTAAGAGGTTCTTCTTATAAAGTTTCAGCAAACAAATATGCTTTTGTCATTTATTATACAAGTTGGAATGGAAAACTTGAAAATAATTTAGTGATTATTACCACAGATAATAATTGTGATACCATATATTATGGTAAAGGGAAGAAGAAAATGGTTCATGTAAAATAACGTTTGTTAACATTGTATAAACCCCATTAAAACGGGGTTTATACTCACCGTTGGCAGCAATTAAAGATGATGTACATATTGAAAAAAATATTCAAGAATAAAAATAAACCATTCTTTGGGAAAACCTCCAATGACAAATATGAAAATATGTTCATTGTAAATAGGAATGAATTAATAAAAAATGATACTCCAATAATAATTGGAATAATTCAAGAATTAAGTGACGGAAAATCAATGGTGGTAGCTGGAATATATAATGACAATTCATTACAGCATATCGAAAAAGATGGAAAGACTACTGAATTTAATATTTCAAATAAATCATTCTTAAAATCAAAGGAAAAGGTTTTCGATTTGACTATGGAGAATTATAACCAAATAAAGGAATTTGACAAAGGAAAACAATCATTTTTGAAAGAGAAGGGAATCAGGTTTACATTTTTGACTTCAGATGGAATTTATAGTATCCAAGGACAATTCAATGATTTCAATAAGGGATTATTTCTACCACACATTTTAAGTTTATTTTTTAATATAATTGTTACAATAGATAAAAATAGAACTCAGAAAATCACTAATAAATTGATAAAAAAAGCTGCCAACAATGTATAAAATTTATGCTTACATTTAAACTAAACAACAAACCGACAAACATTTAACAAACGATTTGCCAGACCTGAAAGATTTCAGATTTTCCAGTCTCATCAAATCTTATAAAAACCCGTTAAATACGATAATGGTTTGTTATACAACTAAATAGTTCAAAGTGTTATTGATGCGAAACAAGCTAATGGTGTAGCTTGGTAATTTAACTTACCTTGCAGCCTTATATTATTGGTATAACTGTATTTTATTTAGAATCTTCCCATTCCTCGATATTTATAAGTGCTGTAAAAGTACTTATTAACGGACTTTAAACATTCGGTTATTAAGGTGGATAAACCTCAGAAAGGATGACGAATGACAATGACAACTCTTTTTGCAAGCCTAAATTTAGCAAGGTAATGGGTGTCGCGTTTTCGAAAACGCTAAGAAAAAGAGTCAATGCTTATTTTAAAACAAATGGCATAAGCAGAAACGCAAATAAGAGCATGCTAACGAAGACCGTTTTGATGCTCAGTTTGTTTTTCGCCCCCCTTATTTTGATTAATTTGGGACTTGTTACGACCCCGATTTTACTTTTCACACTGTATATTTTTACCGGTCTTGGTATGGCGGGCATAGGCATGGGTATTATGCATGATGCCATTCACGGTTCGTATTCAAAAAATAAAAAAGTTAACCATATTTTGGGTCTTACGCTTAATATTATAGGGGCGAATGCAACCGTATGGCGCATACAGCACAACATTCTTCATCATACCTATACTAATATTGAACATGCAGATGATGACATTAATGCACCTTTCTTTCTAAGGTTCACGCCCCACGCAAAAAAATACTGGTCGCATAAATTTCAGCATATCTATATTTGGTTCTTTTATTGTCTGGCAACGATTTCTTGGATTACTACCAAAGACTTTGTGCGCCTAAACAGATACCACAACATGGGTTTTTTAAGCAAAAAAAATGAATTTAGAAATGCACTTATCGAAATGGTGGGATGGAAACTATTTTATTATTCGTATGCCTTAATCATACCTATAATTGTGGTGCCCTTGCCTTGGCAGATTGTCCTTTTGGCATTCCTGAGCTTGCATTTCGTTACCGGATTGTTGATTAGTATTGTATTTCAAGTAGCTCATATTATACCTAGTGCAGATTTTCCGCTTCCTGATAAAAATGGCATTATAGCTGGAGATTGGTATGCGCATCAATTTGCAACCACAAGTAATTTTGCGCCACGGAGCACCTTTTTTTCTTGGTTAATTGGCGGACTGAATTATCAAATAGAACACCATTTATTGCCTAATGTTTGCCATGTTCATTATAAGGAGTTGTCTAAAATAGTGGCTGACACTGCCGAAGAATACGGTATGCCTTACAACACCAAAAGTAGTTTTGCCTCAGCCATATGGTCGCACACAAAAATGCTTCGACAATTGGGAAACAGATAATTGGTACTTCAAATTTTAACATTTAAAAGGGAAAATACCCTTTTTTTGAATTTGGACTAGGATGTAAATTAGCATTTTAAGAGCGTCAATAATTATGATTTGTTTTTGTAATTATTAATTTTCCATTATTATGTCAAGATTTAAAAGTTACACTAAAATTTTATGGCTTTATTTCAAACTTCCACTTGCTATTTCTAATGGCGAAAAACAACGAATTTTCAAAAAAATAAAATTACTTCTGTTGTAATAGCTTACTGTTTTTTTTATCAAATCATCACCTTCAATTTTTAACATATAAAAGTTATATTTGAAGAACTGTAATTGAAGCTATTAAAATGAGCATTAAAAAAGCATATAACTCTTGGTCAAATCAGTATGATACCAACGATAATAAAACACGAGATTTAGACAGAAAAGTTACGCTAGAAACTTTAGAAAAGTATCATTTTAACACTGTATTAGAGTTAGGCTGTGGCACAGGAAAGAACACCCAGTATCTTCTTAAAAAGGCAAAACACGTTATAGGCCTAGATTTTTCTGAAGGGATGTTAGAAAAGGCTGTTGCTAAAATAAAGAGCCCTAAAGTACGATTTCAAAAAGCAGACCTCACAAAAGAATGGGAAATAGATAATAATTTTGCCGATTTAATTACCTGTAGTCTTACTTTAGAACACATTCAAAATCTTGATTTTATTTTTGAACAAGCCCAACTCAAATTAAAACAGAAAGGCCTTTTTTTTATTTCAGAATTACACCCTTTTAAGCAATATGCAGGCTCTAAAGCGCGCTACGAAACTGAAGAAGGTACGCAAGAGTTAGAAGTTTATACCCATCATATTACGGAATATTTAAACAGCGCTACTAGAAATGGTTTTGAGCAAATAGAACTTAAAGAGTGGTTTGACATGCCAAATAAAAAAGAAGTGCCAAGACTTGTGTCTTTTGTATTTAGAAAAGAAACATCTCTATAAAGAGAAGTCCCACTGTAAATAACGCCATAAATTAAAAACCCTTGAAAGTCTAATTGACAGTCAAGGGTTTGGAAATTTAAAAGTGGTACCTCCAGTATCAGAACCAAATATTAAATGTACTGATAATGAACATATTAAAATAATAAATTGTTCTTAGTAAGAACAATTTTAATGATTTTATTGTTGGTTTTATTCTTAAAAAGAACAACGTAAAATTAAAGAACAATCCCTCAATCTCCACCTTTCTGTTATATATATTTTCAACTTTAATAAAATTTTCCATACAACTGAAAAATTGACACCGATATAAAAACGATTATTATTTGGGTTTTGAAGAGAAATTAAAAAGGTACTAACAAGAAACCTAATGAGTGTTTAAATAATTAACAACTTTAGTCACAAGGTCATTATTGGTGATTTAGATTAATTTATCAAAAAGGAAATGAAATAGTAAAAATCTAAACTGATTAAAGTTAGTACCATTATAATAATACCTATAACCTGAATCTTATTAGAAGTCTCTCTGTTAAAAGAAAGTCTTGTAATTAGTGGATTCATTATTATTGTTTTGAAATTTTCAATCATACCGTTTTTTTATATACCTCATCAAAAATTGTTATTCTTCTAATAGTTCAAACTATTTTCACATCTCCTCCTTATTGGAATAAAAGAACCTATTCTGAGGAGAAAGGATTAGGAAATGAAAAAACATCCGAAGAGTTTGTGGTACATCTTTCTGAACATTTAAGGGATTGTAAAAGAGTATTAAAAGACAAAGGAAGTTTCTTTCTTAATTTAGGGGATACTTTTTATAATGGAAACCTTCAAAACGTTCCTCATAGAGTAGTCCTAAAACTTCAAGAACAAGGATGGATACTTCGAAATACAATCATCTGGTCTAAAACGAATCCCAAACCCTCTTCCTCTAAATCAAATCTAACCCCTTCTTATGAGTTCATATTTCATTTAGTAAAAACAATGGAGTACGATTATTATCCAACTTTAACAAAACTCTCTGACAAAACCAAACCATCACTTCCCCCGAGACATAGAAGTGTTAATGGAGATTATTCAAAATCAGTTTCTCCATATCTTCCAAATGTAAATGGAAAGAATATGGGAGATTATTGGAATGAAGATATTGTAAGAACCTCGGTTGCTAATCAGAAACTAAACATTAAAGGGGAACATCCTGCTCCGTTTCCAAATGAAATAATCACATTACCAATTCTTCAAACTTCTAAAGAGTTTGAATTGGTATTAGACCCGTTTATGGGAAGTGGAACTACAAGGAGGGTTTGTGATAAACTAGGAAGGGATTTTGTTGGGTATGATTTGAAAAAATATTTAACAATATGATAATTAATTTCATTTAACAAATTCCATTTTTGTTGGGTATTTTTTTAGTTGATATAAATTTTTAAATAATCTACCCTCATTCCTTTTTGACCACCTTTCCACCTTTTTGAAGAAAGTGAGTCACCATTTTTATGGAGATTGTATTTCCAATCTTTTTTTAGACATATATCAAAAAATGATTGTTGTAATCGAGTTGAATTCCTCAGTTAACTTTCTCCCTTTAGAAATCCTTTCCGAAATGGAGTTTTTTATTATTAATTCTTTTCTGAGACTTTAGATTGAATTTAAATATTATCAATATAATATTTTTTTGACTAAATTCGTCATTAAAAAATATGGAACACAAATTATATTATTTATCACAAACAATTGAGTCTTTTCCAAATTTAGAGTTAAATGATGTTTGTCAACTTCTAAATATTGGAGAAGATGAATTTTTGTTACTGTTCATAAGGGATGGAGAAAAAATATTACTAAAAAAGGATTTCCTGAATGAAATAGACATAAAAATGACAGGGGATGAAAACGAAAAAAAAATATGTGATAGATGTTTCAAAATTAAAGATACTAAAACTGAATTTGAAAATAATAGGATTAAAAAAGGAGGTCTAATCACAAAAAGACCATCTTGTAGGGATTGTAGAAAAATTAAAAATGGAAAAAGTATTTCTCGAGTAGATAGAACTGAGTGGGAAAAGAAGAAACCTAAGTTAGGTGAAATTTTTATATGTCCAATATGTCAAAAATCATCTATTGGTGGGGTTAGTAAACACGTACTAGACCAAAATCATCATACTGGAGAAGTCAGAGGATATCTTTGTGAAAGTTGTAATACAGGTATTGGAAGATTTGACGATGATAAAGAGTTAGTGAAAAATGCTATTGATTGGTTGAGTTAAAAAATTGATTTTTTATTGATTCCGCTATATGAAAACTAAGTAGAGGAGGAACTGCGTTACCAATCACCTTATAATTCGAAGGAATCCTTTTTAATCCAAAAACGAAAGAATCTGGGAATGTCTGAATTCGAGCAATTTCTCGAACAGTATACCTTCTATCTTCAAGAGGATGGATTATACCACAGTTTTCAGGTTGAGCACTTGCAGTGATAGTCCCATTAATTTCATCTCTACTGAACCTTCTATAAAAATTAGGAGAACGATAAAACTTAATATTATCTCGGATTTTTTTTAATCTTGGAGGAAGATATTCATAAGGAATATCTTTCCATGAACCACCTTCCTTAATGTGAGGAATTAATTTTGATTGTTGAGGTGATAGTTTCCAATGAACTTGGTCTTGAAGTCCATTTACTCCTTTAAGTATTTTTTTTACTTTTAAATTATTTAAATCAGTTTTAATTTTTTCAGGAAAAATGAATTTCTTTCCTAAATCTTTCCTAACTCCTACTATAAAAACTCTGTAACGATTTTGAGGAACTCCATAATCAGATGATTTTAAAAGTTTATATGAAGTATCATAACTTACTTCATCATCTATGTTTGACAAAACTTTAATGATATCATCAATTAATTTCCCCCCATCTTCATTTTTGGTAGATAATAAACCTCTAACATTTTCAAAAACAATTACTTTAGGTTTATTTTTTTTTACAAATCTCAATGTCTCAAAAAATAAATTTCCTCTATGGTCTTCAGTTCCTAATCTGTTTCCAGCAGTTGAGAATGGTTGACAAGGGAAACCACCTACTATGACATCTACATCTGATAATTCATCTATACCTAAATTAGATATATCATTATGAATTATTTTACCAATGTTTTTAGAATAAACTTCACATGCGTCCTTATCAATATCATTCGCCCAACTTATCTTAAAACCTGATTTGATAAATCCTAAATCTAATCCACCACAACCACTAAAAAAAGAACCTACCCTCAAAATTAATTATTTTTAATATTCATTATACAAATCGACCTTAAGTAAAAAGAAATGTAAAACTATACATTTTTAAACTTTTAATTTATTTATTTCCTTTATTTATTTAGGAAAATTAAACCTCACTTTCCCAATATTAGAGTATACTTCATTTTACTAATCTCATTTTGTGAATTTACACTCAATATGGTTGTATATATTAATATATTTTCGTAAATTAAGGGTATAAAACAAGTAATCCTAATATTGCGAATTATGAAAGTATTTCTATCGAGAGTTTCAACTGATGAACAAAGTGAATTAAGACAGATTCAGAATGTAGAGGGATTTGATAAGGTTATCATTGATAAATGTAGTGGATTGATTCCTCTATGGGAACGACCAAACATTATTAAAAACAAAATTAAGAAGTTAGTTGATAACGGAACTATCAAACATATTGAGGTTCACTCAATTGATAGATTAGGAAGGGATACACTTTCTGTATTATCTGTATGGAAAGAACTAACTGATAAAGGGGTGAGAGTTGTTTGTAGAAATCCAAACTTCCAAAACTTAAATGATGATGGTGAGAGAGATTACTTCTCAGAATTATTATTGAATATCTTATCTACAATGAGTTCTTTTGAAAAATCGATGATTAAAACTCGACAAATGGAGGGTATTAGAATCACTCAAAAGATAAATCCTCAAAAGTATAGTGGAAGAAAACAAAACACTAGGGAATCTACTCTTAAATTCCTCACCAAACACTCTAAGGTAGTTGAATACTTGGAGAAAGGAATGAAGGGTATTGAAGTTTCTAAATTGTGTGATGTTTCTCTAAACACAATAACCAAGGTTAAAAAGAATCTTCAACTTCAACAAAAAGATATATGAGTAAAAAAAAGAAACTAAATAAAAAAATCAGAGATAGTTATGGAACTATTACTCTGAAAGAATTAGAAGAAAAGGGATTGGTTCCTAAAAACTTTCACCTATTTGATAGAATAGATATGAATGAGTACCAACTTAAACACAAGACCGATTGGTGGATGAGAATGAGGTGATTATTAATTTAAATAGCTGATATATAGATGTTACATGTATTAGTTGTGTAAATCACTAGACAACACGATGAAGACACCATATTTCACCCACTGATAGATTACTAATTATATCTTCATTGTTTAAAGTCTATCAGAATTGAATAAAAATTAATCTGATATATTAATCAGTTTTAAACTACACTGTGGTGTGATTTTGTTTCATCTCATTCTCCCATTCTAATAAATCAGTTTTCCTGATGTATTTTTTATGAGATGATATTTCTATCATCGGTAAACCAAACCTTTTTCTCCACTCTTCTATGGTGGTTCTGTTTACATCATACATCTTCATTAATTGTTGTTTTGTTATTCTTTCCTCCATGAATTCTCTTCTTCTTTTTTTAGTAATTCTTTAAATAATTTATCATAACCTATTCTATCATTATTTTTTCGGTAGGGTTCAAGTTTATCAGAGAAATTGCTAACCAGTTCTGATTTTCTGATTAATTCCACTGTGAATTCTTTTGGATTTTCTCTAATCCATTTTATTGATTCAGAATTTAATTTAGTTTCTTTCATCTTTAAACAGTTTTATATAAATAGTATCAATTTTTACTTTTGAGTGAATAATTGAATAATTTTTGTTTGTTTGAATCCTCTAATATTTCACAATTAGCTATAATGAGTCCATTAGGGAATTATTCCCTTTATTGAAAACTTTACCATTTTTCAGTTGAATCTAACAAATACCCCAACAACGATTCTTCCTATATGTATTTTTACGAGTTCATACCTTTCTTCCTTTAACCTCTCGGAACACTAATGAATGGTTTTACCTATCGGTGAGTATTGTTCATTATCGGGTTATTAACCCTATGTCAGGTGTAGTATCT
>JABMNS010000151.1 GCA_013204445.1 Sphingomonadales bacterium | reverse complement strand
CAGCGTGGTAATTGGACCAACTGGAGGACGCCGGCGCTTACTTTCCTGCGCTATCGTCCCGACCCTCGCTCGGCCACCGCGATCCGGATGGCCCAGCCCCATTGGCATCAGCAATATGATGATCGCCGCGTTCGTGACGCGGTGACACACCGGTTGATAGGCCCAGAAGATTAGGATTTAAGTTGACGAAACCGAAGGTAAAAACTCTGAAATCTGCCACTTCCAAGGAAGGAAAGGCCGAGTCGGACGCGCTCCATGCGCTTATAATGAAATCGCTCGATGATGATCAGGCGCAGGACATTGTCTCCATTCCGCTGGCTGGCAAAAGCAATATTGCAGACCATATGGTGATCGCCGAAGGGCGTTCGACCAGGCAGGTCGCGTCTATTGCCCAGAAACTTGCTGAGCGTGTCAAACAGGCGGGCGGCACCGCCCGAATCGAAGGCCTGGCCAATGCCGACTGGGTATTGATCGATGCTGGCGATGTGATCGTGCACATGTTCCGGCCGGAAGTGCGCAGCTTCTATAATCTGGAACGGATGTGGGCCCTGGATGAGGAAGGCGAAGCGACGGAAGTCGTCGAAGCCTGATTCTGCGGGGCGATGAGATTGCATATCGTCGCCCGCGGCAAAATTGGCCGCAGCCCGGAAGCGGAGCTCGTCGACCGCTATGTGAAACGGATTGGTTGGGACGTGAAGATCAGCGAGCTACCCGATCAGGGCGGCAAGTCACCGAAGCTGGAAGGCGTCACCAAGATTATCGGCATGGACGAAGCGGGCGAAAACTGGACGTCGAGCAAATTTGCGAATCTGCTCTCGACCTGGCGTGATAATGGTGCGCGCGAGGCGCGTTTCTTGATCGGCGCCGCTGATGGCTTGAGTCCGGACGAGCGCGCCAGCGCAGATCATTTCTTTTCTTTCGGTAAGGCGACCTGGCCGCATATGATGGCGCGGGCAATGCTCGCAGAACAACTGTTCCGGGCGACCTCGATCATTGCCGGCCATCCCTATCACCGGGAAGGATGAGCATGATGATTCGTTCCGCTCTCGCTCTGATCAGTTTTCTCGGCTTGGCGACGGCCGGCGCGGCGCTGCTATCTGCGCAGGCCCCCGAACCAAGCTTGTCAGAACAGCAGCTCAGCCTGCTATCGGCGCGCGAGCAGTCCGAGCGCGCCAGCCAGCGCAGCGATGCTTTGCGACGTCAGGCTGAGGCGGCCAGTAATGATGCCGACCGGATCGCTAGCGAAGCCGCCGCTCTAGCCGCCCGCATCCAGTCAGCAGAAGCCGATATCAAGGCCGCCCGCACGCGCATCGCTATTGTGAATCACCTACAGCGGCGTCAGCGGGCGCGTCTGGCGGAAAAGCAGGGGCCGATGATCCGGCTCACCGCTGCCCTGCAGATGATGACCCGCAAGCCGACCGCACTTGCTCTGGTCGAGCCGCGTTCGCTCAACGAGCTTATCTATATGCGCTCGATTCTCTCAGCCGTAATGCCGGAAATCGAACGGCGAACCGCCAGCTTGCGCGATGAAGTCAGACAGGGCGAGCAGCTTCGGCTGCAGGCCGCTCGTGCGATTGCTTCGCTCGACGAAAGTCAGCGCCGCGTGACCGAACGACGGCGGCAATTGGCCGGTCTGGAGGCCAGCGAGCGGATTGACTCCACACGCTTTTCCGACGATGCTGGGATCGAGCAGGACCATGCGCTAGCCCTGGGCGAGGAAGCGCGAGATATATTGGACCTGATGGACCAGATTCGCGAAAGCGGTGCGGTCCGCGAATCACTGGCGCAACTGGAGGGACCGGTTTTGCGACCCGGCCAGGAGCAAGAACCGCGGGTTCGGCTGTCGCGGCAGAATCAAGATGTCGCTAATGCCTATCGCTTGCCCGTAATCGGTGAAATTGTCACCGGCCTCGGCGAGCTATCCGATAGCGGCTATCGTTCGCGCGGCCTAACCATTGCCGTGGATCCTGGTGCGCAGATTGTTGCACCGGCAGCGGGGCGGGTGGTTTATTCTGGTCGTTACCGGGGCTATGGCAATATTCTGATTATCGAACATGATGCCGGCTGGACCAGTCTGATCACCAATATGGTTACGAGCAGTGTCGCGGTCGGCAACCGGGTGGTGCAGGGCGCGCCGGTTGGACAGTCTGGCCCCGATGATCCCACCGTCACCGTCGAATTGCGCCGCCATGGCAGGCCGATTGATATTGCCGCCCTGATTGGCTGAACAAGGGCAAGGCGACTCGAAAATCGTTGTTCGTCGAAGTTTTCCGTCATTATTGGTTAAGCTGCTTTGCTTTACAGGCGATTCCAGCCTATATTTGGCACCGAATTGGACCGACAGGACACTATTGATGAAAAAGCCCGTATTACAAGCCGCCGCCCTTGTTTTGACCGTCGCGCTTTTGCCCGCCACGACTTCGGCAATTTCCGCCGTGGATGCAAATACCTATCGCGAGATGGAACAGTTCATGAGCGTCTTTGAGCGGGTGCGGAATGATTATGTCGATCAAGTGGACGATGCCGATCTGATCAAAGGAGCCATTGAGGGTATGCTGGGCAGTCTCGATCCGCACAGCAGTTTTCTCGATGCCCGGGATTTCGAAAATTTGCGGACCCAGACCGACGGCAATTACGGCGGTTTGGGCCTTTCGGTGACGCTGGAAGACGGCGCCGTGAAAGTCATTGCCCCGTTCAAGGATACGCCGGCCGACAAGGCGGGCGTGAAAGCGGGCGACTATATCACCCATATTGATGGTGAACTGATCTACGGCGGCACGCTGGATGAGGCCGTAGAGGAAATGCGCGGCAAGCCCGGTGAACCGATCACTATCACGATCGTCCGCCCCGGCAGGGACAAGCCGTTCGATGTTTCAATGAAACGTGCGATTATCGACCTCAAACCGGTCACCTGGGAAATCAAGGACCAGATCGGCGTGATCAGCATCAACAGCTTCTCGAGTGACACAGGCGCCGATGTCGCCGCTGCAATTGCCGGTATCGACCAGTCTCTGGGCAAGAAACCACTCGGCTATGTGCTGGATTTGCGCTCCAATCCGGGCGGCCTGCTCGATGAAGCCGTGTCGGTCTCCGATGTATTTTTGTCGCGTGGCGAAATTGTGTCGCAGCGCGGACGCGAAAAGTCCGATATTGAACGCTATTTTGCCAAGAGCGGCGATGCCGCTGCCGGCCTGCCGATCATCATCCTGATCGACGCAGGCTCTGCATCGGCTTCCGAAATTGTTGCCGGCGCCTTGCAGGACCATCATCGGGCATTGGTCATGGGCGAACGTAGCTTTGGCAAGGGCTCGGTACAGACTTTGCTGCCGCTTTCCAATAGCAGCGCGTTGCGGCTGACTACAGCGCGCTATTACACACCTTCAGGAAAATCAGTGCAGGAGGGCGGCATCGAGCCCGATATCAATGTGCCGCAATTGTCCGATCCGGATTACAAGACCCGTCCAAGGTTTCGGGAATCCGATTTGCGCCGTCATCTGATTAACGAGATCAAGCTGAAAGATGATGTGCTGGAAGAGGACAGCAAGGAAGATCCTCGCTTCACCCAGACCGCCGAAGAATTGAAGGAACTGGGTGTGGAAGATTTCCAGCTGCATTATGCTCTGCAGACCATTGGCCGTCTGGGTCCCGATGGATTGAAAATGGCGATGAACAAGGCCGCAAAAAAGTCTGCCAAGAAAACGGCGGTTGCGAAAAACTAGGACCGTCTGATGGTATCTATCCGCAATGTCACTTGGCTGGCGTTTCTGCTGCCCACAGCTTTGCTCGGAGGCGCGCTGATCAGTCAATATGGCTTTGGCCTTTACCCCTGTGAAATGTGCATGTGGCAAAGATGGCCGCATTTTGCTGCCATCATATTTGCACTGTTTGGGCTGCTGTTTCGTTCTAAAAGCTGCTCGATGCCTTTGGTGGTTGCCGCGACGATGGCAATATTGATTAGCGGACTGATCGGTGGCTTTCATGCCGGTGTGGAATATGACTGGTGGGAAGGTTTCACGTCCTGCACCGCCAATATTGCGTCGGGAGGAGACATGCTCGATGCGATCATGAACGCGCCGCTGGTTCGCTGTGATGTCGCGCCTTGGTCCCTGTTTGGCATTTCCTTGGCCGGCTATAATTTCCTCTTGTCAGTTGGCGGCGCCACCCTCATCTTGATCTTGACTGCAAACGGCCGGAGGAGTGCCGACAATGGCTGAGACAAAATTGGGACAAACACGAGCCGATATTGCTTCGATGATCCGCGTCAATCAGGCTGGCGAATATGGCGCTGCGCAAATCTACAAGGGCCAGCTGGCGGTGATGGGCGATGATGCGCCGCACAGCAGCGCGATCCGCCATATGGCGGAGCAGGAGCAGCGGCATCTGGATGCTTTCGACCAGATGATCGCGGATCGTGAAGTTCGGCCCACCGCTCTGCAACCGTTCTGGAAAATTGCCGGCTATGCGCTGGGCGCGACAACGGCGGCGCTCGGCCCCCGGGCGGCAATGGCTTGCACCGCTGCGGTGGAAACCGAAATCGACCATCACTATGGTGAGCAGCTCGATGCGCTCGAATCAGAAGATGATCCCGAGCTGATCCGTATGATTGCGGAGTTTCGCGAAGAGGAATTGGAGCATAAGGCAACGGCAATTGCATCGGGAGCGGAAGACGCGCCCGGCTATCCGGTTTTGAGTGCAGCGATCCGGCTGGGCTGCCGGGTTGCGATAGGATTGTCGAAACGCATTTAGGAAGCGCAACCCGCTTCAGCAGCGGTTCAGATCAGTGCGGACAAAGGAACTGTTATGATGAAGATTTTTTTGATCTCCGCCGCCGCGCTGTCAGGTGCTGGCCTATTGGCATTGCCGGTACAGGCTCAGGATCAGCCCGGAGACCGTGTCAATCAGCTGGTCATCTATGGCGACGATCTCTGCCCGCAAAGCAGCGCTGAAGAGATCGTTGTGTGCGCGCGCAAGGGTGAGGGTGATCGTTATCGCATTCCCGAAACCCTGAGAGGCGGCGGTCTGGGCGACGCCAAGAACCAGGCCTGGTCAGAACGCGTTCGCTCTTATGAATATGTCGGGGCGTCGGGGACCAGCAGCTGTTCGCCTGCAGGGGCAGGCGGTTTCACGGGTTGCACGCAGGCGCTGCTGAGTCAGGCCTATGCAGAAAAAGGCATTGATGACACGGTCAATTGGGGTCAGTTGATCGAAGAGGAACGGCAGAATCGGCTGTCCCGGATCGATGCGGAATCTGATGCCGTGGAAGAAAGGGTGCTGGAAATCGAAGCCGACCGCGAATTGCGGGAGGCAGCCGCTGAGGCTGCAAGAGACCGGCTTGATGTAAGGGATGCAGATGCGGTGAAAACCACTAATGATCTTGCTGTACCGCCGGGAGCGGATGAGACGCCCGGCCCCGACGGCGAATGATTAAGTCCTGACCCTAGCCCGCCTTTTTCGCTTCAATCCACCGGTTCACTTGGGCTTCGAGCATATCGAGCGGGACGGCTCCCTGCCCCAGCACGACATCGTGAAATTCGCGCAGGTCAAATTTGTCGCCCAGTGCGCTAGTCGCCTTGGTGCGTAGCTCGCGGATTTTCAGTTCGCCCATTTTATAGGCCAGCGCTTGACCGGGCCAGCTGATATAGCGGTTGACCTCTGCTTCGATATTGGCGGAGCTAAGCGCGGTGTTATCGGTCATGAAATCAATAGCCCGCTGCTTGCTCCAACCCTTGCTGTGGATGCCGGTATCGACAACCAACCGGCACGCACGCCACATTTCATAGGACAGCCGCCCCATATTCTTGGCAGGGGTATCATACAGATCCATCTCGATGCCGAGCCGTTCCGAATAAAGTCCCCAGCCTTCGACAAAAGCGGTGAAAAACGCTCCATGTTTGCGGAAGTCGGGCATGTCGAGTTCCTGCTGCAAAGCGATCTGCTGATGGTGGCCGGGTACCGCTTCGTGCACGCTCAGCGCAGGAATTTCCCAGAAGGGCCGCTGGTCGAGTTTCGATGTGTTGACATAATAGAAGCCGGCAATGCCAACATCGGGTGATCCGGGATTATAATAAGCGGTGGTCGTGCCCTCTGCGGTCTCGGCCGGAATTTCCTTGATGCCATACGGCAGTCGCGCCAGCTTGCCGATGATCGAAGGCATTTTGCCGTCAATGATCTTGTTCACCCGGGCGACCTTTTCCATCAGTTCTTCCGGCGTTTTGGCATAATATTGGGGATCGGTCCGAAGATGCTCAATAAACGCCTCGCGGGAATCGTACCCCGCTTCCGTGGCGACATCGACCATCTCGGCACGGATCCGCGCCACTTCGCTCAGGCCAATATTGTGAATCTCATCGGCGGTCTTTGTGGTCGTCGTCATCTGGCGGATGCGGAAATCATAATATTTCGCACCACCGGGTTGTGCCGAAACGCCAGGTGCCTTGGCGCAGTTCGGGGCATAGTCTTGCGTGTACCAGTCGAGATGCTTTTTTACCGCAGGGTTGATGCTGCTGCTAATGGTCCCGGCGGCTTCTGCCGCCAGTCTGTCGAATGTCGCTCCGTCTATTGCCTCGGGCCGCTTGCGCAGAAACGGCTGATAGAAACGCGATTCCTCAGGCTTGTCGGTGACCAGACCGGAAATGCTGGTTTCATAGCCGACCATTGAAACGCAGGGCTGGACATAGCCGCCAGAAAGCGCCTGATTCGCGACCGTGATCGATTGCTGACTAACCGCGGCATATTGTTTCAGCCTGTTGATGTAGGTCTGGTAATCCTGCGCGTTGCGGAACGGCAAGTTATTTTGCATGCTGGCAAAATTCTGGTGCCAGCCGCCGCGATTGGTAAAATTGATGGTGCGCTGGCCATAGTTGTTCGCCTCAATCTGCTCCGCGAGCGTCCGGCGCAGAATGCCATAGTTGGTCTTGTCGTCCTCGCTTAATGCATTGGTGTCGATCGCATCCAGTTGCGCGAGCCAGGCCTTTGCTTTTTCCACCCGGCTATCCTCGGCCTCCAGGCTAGCATCGCTGACCCGGCCGATCGGATCGTCGACCCCGAGCGAGGATGCAAATTCCGGATATTGTTCTAGCTGATAGGACCAATATTGGTCGACGATATCTTTCAGGATCGTATTTTCCTGTGCGATCGCTGAGTTTGCGGACACCACCAATGCCGCCGTCCCCATAGCCAAAATCATCTTGCGCATTTCTCGCCCTTTTCTATCTGCCATCCGCTGCACGGCGGTGCCATATTCAAAAAAAATGAGCCTAATCGGTCCCGCCATCTCAAGCAACTTATTCTGCCAGACCGATATGATCGCCTGCTCGGCGGTCTCGCGATCATTCTGATGTCTGCTGTTATTGCCGCTCTTGTCCGTGGTCACGACCAGTGGGAGAAAATTCCTTGCTAAATATGGGCCTATCTTGGGACCATTAGCATTGCCTTGCTGCTGACACCGGCGCCTTGCTTATCGCGGGCTTCTTCACTTTTCCGTTTAGTCGGCTGTTGGGATATTTGTTGTTTGAGTGATTAGCCGATTGCGTAAGCTCATCGCTTGGTCAAAATCAATATTCTTGATCATCACAGGCCGGACAGGTGAACCACCGGCAATGCCTATGGTGACTGTTGCCAGATTCAGCGGATGATCGAGCGGTGACTGGCTGACATCGACGGTTTGAATCTTGCGGAGCGGGAGGATGGTCAGCTTACGTCGCCACCAGCCGGACCGGACATATATTTGGCTGTCGGTTAACGCATATTGGTGTTGACGCCAGTTCAGGTAGCTGATCAGGCTGACGGGCGCGCCCAGCAGGATGATTGCGAACAGGCCACTATGTACTAAAAGTCCGGTGCCAAGCGCGATGCTGGTGAGCAGCAGCGAGGCAATGATTGCGCGGCGCCACCAGAAGGCAGAGTTCACCCATTGAAACATAAGATCCGCTCGGGCCTGGTGGATAGCGCATTCATCTAGAATCGGCTCAATTTCTGTCAGGCTTGCACAGGGGGCCGCGCTATGGTCCGTTTCTCCGCCGGCATCACCAGCAAGCGACGTAAATTTGAGATGATACCAGCCAAAGCGCGCGCGCACCGGACCGGTCTGCAGGATTGCCGCCTGCACTCGATGGATCGGCATCACCATGTCGGTCAAGGTGAATAATCCGCGCCGCCGCCGGAATCCAGGCTGTCCGCTATCAACCCGATCGAGGCGGAAGCCATATTCGCGGACGAATGTCCGGACGACCCCGCTGATAAAGCCTATCATGATCAGCGACAGGATTGCGGCCAGCGCGCCGCCGATCCGCACCCATGAACTGAAGCCGTTGATGGTATCCTGTTCCGGAAAAGCGTCGATCCAGCTGCGGGGATTGAAGAAGCCGCCGGGCAGCAGAAAATCCAGATTCTGGGCGAGAGCACCGAGAATTGCTAGCAGCACGAAGGAGAATTTGAACAGTCCGGCGATGAAGATGCGGCGGTTATCCATAGCGAATAACGGCGGGGCATCTGCTGTGACGGGCTTGTCGTCCGCCCCATCATTACCGATAGTCAAACCGGCTTTATAGTCGCGAATCGTATCGCGCAGCTTCTCTGCATCAGTTCGCGCCAGTGCATCCAGCTGACCATCTTCGCCGCCACCGGACCCGGTTTCCAGTGCAACTGTTGCAAGGCCGAGCAAGCGGCTGACCAGCTTCTGTTCGAGGCTGACGTCTTGTATCCGGTCGAACGAGATCGAGCGGTTGTTGCGATTGAGCAGGCCGCTCTTGATCCGGATTTCCCGGGTGGTGACCTGATAGGTGAAGCGCGACCAGATCAGGGTCGTGACGCCGAAAACCAGCGTTATCAGGGTCAGCGCGGCGAGCATGCTATAGACAATATTCTGATCGAACAGGCTGAAATGAAGGATGAGGATCGCAAAAACATTCTGACCCAGCGTGCCCATAGATTTTAGGACGATGCTGAGTGGGTGCAGGCGCTGAAACGGGGCGCTGTTGTCCGGCACCGGTCTGGTGGATATGTCGTTCATATCATGTCTTGGCGAATATGGTCCTTGATTATCTCGCGCATATCCTCGGCATCCATGGTGGCGAGGCCGGACAGGGTGACGATGCTATTATGCGTCCCGGCCGTGTGTAAGATCAAGGCCGAGAGGCCGAACATTCGCTGCAGCGGACCCTGCGCCACATCGATATGCTGGATCCGATTGAACGGGACGATCGTGTCAGTGCGCCAAAGAAAGCCGCGCAGCACCCGCAATTGCTCGTCGCCCATATCATAGCCCCAGCGGCGATAGATGCGGCCGGGAAGCACCAAGACTAGCACCGCAGCGATCAGCGCCACGGGTATCAGAACCATTCCGGGCTGAACACCAAGCTGAATCTGGAGCCCGATCTCTGCCGCCAGACCCAGCGCCAGCAAGATCAGAGCACGAATGATCATGCCGATCCGGATCAGGCTTTTCTGCGGCGGATGGAGCGACGTCAGCCCCTGATTATACCCGGGCGATAAGCATGTTTCCTGAGCGGCGAATGCTTCAGGACTGAGAGGATTGGAAGCATGTTCGGTCATCGAGCGGCTATGGCGAACCTATGGTGCCAAGACAAGACGGATCATGTTCTGCCGCCCGCATCGCAAAGCTAGCGCGCTAGAGCGGTCTCTGCTTGCTCGATCAATGACGTGACAATTTCGGCCACGGATTCTTCCGCTTTGACCATGCCGACCGACTGTCCGGCCATGACGCTGCCATGTTCAATATCGCCGTCAATGACCGCTTTTCTTAACGCCCCTGCCCAAAAATGCTCAATTTGTAGCTGGGCTTCGCTCATTTCAATCTCGCCGGAGTCGAGCAATTTGGCGACTTCGATCTGCTTGCGGGTGAATTCTTCCGTGCCCTTGTTCTTGAGCGCTCGCACCGGGATCACCGGCAAGCGCGGGTCGACCTGGACGCTGGTGATTGCGTCGCGGGCATTGCCGCGAATGAAGGCTTTCTTGAATGCCGGATGGGCGATTGATTCATGGGCGCAGACAAAGCGCGTGCCGAGCTGGACGCCGCTGGCACCCATTTCCAGATAGGCGGCGATCATCTCTCCCGTGCCAATTCCGCCAGCAACGAAGACCGGCAATTGACTGGCAATCTCCGGCAATATTTCCTGCGCCAGCACCGAAGTGGATACCGGTCCGATATGGCCGCCTGCTTCCATGCCTTCGATGACAAGGGCGTCGACTCCCGAACGGATGAATTTTTTCGCCAGGGCCATGGCGGGCGCAAAGCAGATCACTTTTGCGCCGGTGGCCTTGATCGCCTCAAGACTGCCTTTGGGAGGGAGTCCGCCAGCCAGCACGACATGGGTCACCCCATGTTTGCCGCAGACCGCAATCAGCGCCATAAGGTCAGGATGCATAGTGATCAGATTGACCCCGAACGGCTTGTCGGTGCGTTTTATGGTTTCGGCAATTTCGGTGTCGAGCAAATCCGGTGTCATCGCGCCGCAGGCGATTACGCCAAAGCCGCCGGCATTGGAAATTGCGCTGACCAGGTGGCGTTCCGACACCCAGGACATCGCCCCGCACATGATCGCGGTCTCGCAGCCAAGAAAGTCGGTGCCGCGTTGCATCAGCTGGGACAGTTTGGATTGGGTCATTGGGTTTCTTTCTAAAGCCCTCTTCCCTTTAAGGGAAGGGGTTGGCAGAGGAGGTGTCGCTTGACTTCCCCTCCTTAATCCCTGCCCTGAAGGGAAGGAAAATAATTAAGCCGCATCCGCCGCATCCAGACCGTAGGCGGTATGCAGCACCCGAAGCGCCAGTTCGGTATAATCTTCCTCGATCAATACGCTCACCTTGATCTCCGATGTGGTGATTGCCTGAATATTAACCCCGCGCTCGGCCAGCGCCTTGAACATCGTCGCGGCGATGCCGGCATGGCTCTTCATGCCGACGCCGACGACCGAAATTTTTGCGACGTTGCTGTCGGGAATCAGGCGGTTGAATCCGATGTTCTCCTTCGCCCCTTCCAGCACCTGCATCGCCTGGTCCAGATCGGCGCTTGGCACGGTGAAGGTCACGTCTGTTTCCCCCTTTTCGCGGCCGACATTCTGGATGATCATATCGACGTTGATCGCCGCATCGGCGAGCGGTGCGAAAATATTGGCAACCGCGCCCGGCCTGTCGGGAACCCGGGTGAGCGTTATCTTGGATTCGTTCTTGTCGTGGGCGATGCCGGTAATCAGTTGACTTTCCATATCGTCCGTCTCCATTTCGTCTTCACTGATAATCATTGTTCCGGGCAGGTCGTCGGCCACCGGGGAACCCTCTTCACTAAAGGAGGACAAGACCTGAATCCGCACTCCTTCCTTCATCGCAAGGCCGACCGAGCGGGTCTGCAAAACCTTTGCCCCGACGCTGGCTAGTTCCAGCATTTCTTCGAAGGTCACGGTTTTCAGCTTGCGTGCGCGGGTCACAATACGGGGGTCGCTGGTATAGACGCCATCTACATCGGTGTAGATGTCGCAGCGGTCGGCCTTGACCGCTGCCGCGATCGCGACGGCGCTGGTGTCGGACCCGCCACGTCCCAATGTCGTGATCCGGCCATCTTCGCTAATGCCCTGAAAGCCGGGAATAATCGCGATTTCGCCGCTTTGCATGGCGGCCGTCAGTGCGGCTGCATCAATCGATTCAATCCGCGCCTTGCTATGTGCTTCGATCGTGCGGATCGGCATTTGCCAGCCAAGCCAGCTGCGCGCCTTTGCTCCCAAAGATTGCAAGGCGATGGCCAGTAAGCCGGCAGTCACCTGTTCGCCCGAAGCCACGACCACGTCATATTCCGCAGGATCATAGAGCGAACTGGCTTCGCGACAGAAATTGACCAGCCGGTCGGTATCGCCCGCCATAGCAGAAACAACCACCGCCACGTCATGGCCGGCGTCGGCCTGTTGCTTGACGATCTGCGCCACCCGGCGGATGCGTTCGATTCCGGCCATCGAGGTGCCGCCAAATTTCATCACTATACGTGCCATGCTGCTGTCGGTAAAACTTTCGATAAAAAAGGCCTGATCAGGATTGAAAAGTCTGATAAAGAGGGGACATGACAAAGGCAAGTAGCAGCACGATCAAGCCCGAAGAAGCCGCACATTTCGGTGCCCTCGCGGCGGACTGGTGGGATCCAAGAGGGCCTTCGGCGATGTTGCACCGGCTAAATCCGGTGCGGCTTGGCTATATAAGAGCCGCAATCGACCTGCATTTTCATTGCGACAGCAGCCTGTTGAAACCGCTTGCCGGCAAAAGGGCGCTGGACGTCGGATGCGGCGCGGGCCTGTTGTGCGAGCCACTGGCGAGACTGGGCGCGGGTGTGACCGGTCTTGATGCAGCGCCGGAAAATATCGCCGCGGCTCGGGCGCATGCTGAGCCGCAAGGGCTGAATATAGATTATCGCCATGAAGCGATCGAGCATTTCGCCGGCCGCGGCTTCGATCTGGTGACCTCGCTCGAAGTGATCGAACATGTCGACGACCCACAAGGCTTTGTTGACGGGCTGGCTGGTACCATGGCCGATGACGGCCTGATGATCATCTCGACCCCCAACCGCACTGCGCTGTCGAACCTGATGCTGGTGGAGCTGGCCGAGCTGACCGGGCGGATCCCGCGCGGGACTCATCATCACGAGCAATTTATCACCCCGGACGAAATGGAAAAAATGCTAAGCGAGGCTGGTCTGGAAGTGATCAACACCAGCGGCATCTCATACAATCTGGCGAGCGGCTTTACTTTGTCCGACAATCTGGCGCTCAACTATTTGATAACCGTCGTCAAAGCCTAAGAGACGCTGTCGAGCATTATCCGATTGCCGAAAAACCGATCTGTCTCGCCTTAATCGCAACGGGAAATATCCCTAGAAATCAACCTTTTCATAATGGGGCGGCGGCGCAATCACTTCCATGCGTTCGGATAGCAACGGCCGGAAGGACGGCCGCGATTTGAACATCGCATACCAGGCCTTGGTCTGTTCGTGCCCGGTCCAGTCAATCGCGCCGAGATAGTCCGCCACGGAAATCTGTGCCGCTGCGGCGAGATCGGCGAGGCTCATCGTCGCTCCGGCCAGCCAGCTGCGGTGGTCGATCAGATAGTCGATATAGTCGAGATGTACGTTCGCCCGGCGCATCGCTTCGCGTAAAATCTTAGCCTCGGGTGGTTCGCGCCGGACCAGTCTTTTGTGCATCCGCTCATGCATCATTGGCGCGGTGACATCGCCATAAAATTGCTCGTCAAACCATGCGACCAGGCGCCGGATCTCAGCGCGGTTCACCGCCGTGCCATTGATCATCGGGACTTTTTCGACGGTTTCCTCGATATATTCGCAAATGGCCATGCTATCGACCAGACAGACGTCACTCTCGGCATGTTTCATCACCGGGGTCCGGCCGGTCGGATTCATCGACAGAAAATCATCGCGCTGATCCCATGGCGATTCGCGGATCAACTCATAGCCGACCGATTTCTCACCCAGAAGCAAGCGGACTTTGCGCGAAAACGGACATAGGGGGAATTGGTATAACTGCCACATGGTTCCGATGTTAATCGCGATTGAAGGGTTGGGAAAGGACTTTGAGTGTAAAAACGGTTTTATAGCCTTTGTCCGCTAATAATGTTCGAAAATAGTATGATACATCATTGCAATCGGGGACCGTAAAGCCGGCTGAATATCGCGCAGCGATTAACGCATTTCGCGGTTTCGCGTCGTTGTATGTGGTGTTTTATCACCTGCGCAATTATGCTAATTTTGACTGGTTCGGTGCGTTTCCGCCGCTTCGATCGCTTCCTTGTCCGATAGCGGATGTTTGATCCGGCTGATCATTTCCTTTGGACAGACCTGCCAGAAGCGGTCCCGCCAGCGATCCCAGTCGCGCAGGATGGATTCGGACCATTTGCTATCCGTGGTTTTGTGATGGCGCTGGATCAGCGAAAGCAGATGGCCTTCCCAATGGGTGCTGTCGAGGCGTTGCCAGACGATGCTTTCGCCATTGGCCATTTTCTCAAAATCACCCGCTGTGTCGAGAATGAATGCCATGCCGCCGGTCATGCCGGCGCCAAAATTGCTGCCGACAGAACCCAGGATGACGGCATTGCCGCCTGTCATATATTCGCAGCCATTAGCACCGCATCCTTCGACCACCGCATTCGCCCCGCTGTTGCGGACGGCGAAACGCTCGCCCGCCTGTCCGGCTGCATAGAGCTGGCCGGCGGTCGCGCCATAAAGCACAGTATTGCCGATGATCGTATTGTCCTGGCTGGTGAGCGGCGAGCTGACCATCGGGCGGATTACAATCTTGCCGCCGCACAGGCCCTTGCCGACATAATCATTAGCGTCGCCGAATACTTCCAGCGTGATCCCCTGACAGAGAAACGCGCCGAGCGACTGGCCGGCGGAACCGCGCAGGCGAATATGGACATGATCCTCGTTCAAGACGCTCATGCCGTATTTTGCGGTGACTTCGGCGGAAAAACGCGTGCCGACCGCGCGGTGGGTGTTGCGCACCGTATAGGTGAGCTGCATCTTCTCCCGCCGTTCGAACACCGGTTTTGCGTCATCGATCATTTCCGCGTCGAGACTGTCGGGCACCTCGTTGCGCGGCGTGTCGAGATTGAAGCTGCGCTGGCTGTCTTTGGCATCGACCTTGGCGAGGATCGGGTTGAGATCGAGATCATCGAGATGATCCGCCCCGCGGCTGACCTGACGCAATAATTCGGTACGGCCGATAATCTCGCCGAGTGAGCGATAGCCGAGGCGCGCCAGTATCTCGCGGACTTCCTCGGCCATATAGGTCATCAGATTGATCACCTTTTCCGGCGTGCCGGT
>JABMNS010000020.1 GCA_013204445.1 Sphingomonadales bacterium | reverse complement strand
GCCGTGTGTCTCTCGCGTGAATATGGCGTAAGCACTATCCTCCAGAAAATGACTTCGCCTGCGAGCCGGTTATTTTCTGGGGGATAGTGCGGGGCAAAAAAAACGGCTTAAGCCTGCTACGAGCTAAAAGCTGGTGGGTTTACTCCAAAGGTGAGACACTAAATAGGCGCTGATAAAGGCTTTTTCGTAGGGATTCCAGCCACAGCTCCGATCCCACCAACTCAAACCCACAAGATCCGCACGGCCACATAGAGTATTAGCAAGGCGGTCAACCGCCTGATCCAGATTTCGGGTAAGGCCTTACTCGCCAATAGGCTGCCGATCTGGCCGCCAAACAGCACGCCGAGGAATAAAGGCCAATAGGCAATAACCGCCTCTGCGCCACTGCTGAACCCCGATTTCATCAACTGCCCGCCGAGGCCAGCGATCGAATTGACCAGGATGAAGACGCTTGCGGTCGCGGCAATGCGGCGGCTGTCAGCCCAGCGGGTCAGCAGCAGTATCGGGGCGAGGAAAATGCCGCCGCCGATGCCCACCATGCCGGACAGGAAGCCGATTCCAGTGCCGATGCCGGGGGCGAACAGCCGGTGGCCGGTCCATCGCCGGCTGTCAGACCCGGCCCCTGCCCGCTTGAGAAATGGCTCGATAATTAGCAAAAGGCCCGCTGCAGCCAGCGAAAGGCCGAGCAGCAGCATGAAGCTATCCTGTTCCAGCAGCATGCGCCCGCCCAGCCATGCCGCCGGCACCGACAGCAGCAGGATCGGCCAGATTTTTGGCCAGTCGATAAGGCCGCGGGACTGAAAGCGGAGGGTACCGCCAGTCACAACAATGATATTGCACAACAAAGCAATGACCGGCAGCGCTCGATAATCGAGGTCCGCCAGCGCCAGCAGCGCGATATAGGTGGACCCGCCGCCAAATCCGACGCTGGCGTATAGCGCCGCGGTCAATGCAAATAATATTGCCAGGCCGGTTATGCCGAACACCATCTTAGTTCCCGCCCGCCCGCCGGCGGTTCAGATCAAAATTTCCCGTGGCAATGCTTATATTTGCGTCCCGAACCACAGGGGCATGGCGCGTTGCGGCTGACCTTGCTGCCATCGAACGGATCTCCCGGATTATCCAGCTGTCCCGATTGCCGTGGCGGCAAGGATGTCGATACCGCCCCCAATGTGCCACCGTCGATATCATTACTATTATCTTCCCCGGTCAGCGGATCGATATGCGTGGTCAGGAAGTCAGGCAAGTCAGGCAAGTCAGGCACTACAAGTTCTTCCTGCTGGTGGAACTGGCTGATTGCGATCGTCTTGGTCACGCCTTCGCGGATAATTTCCAGCATCCGCTCGAACAGGCCAAAGGCTTCCTGCTTATATTCGTCGAGTGGCTTCTTCTGGGCATAGGCGCGCAGGAACACGACCTGACGCAGGGCATCCAGCGTGGCCAGATGCTCTTTCCAGTGATGGTCGAGCAATTCGAGCAGGATCGATTTTTCAATCTGCTGCCAGACCCCGGGATTTTCGGCTTCTACCGCTGCCATTTTGGCTTCGAAATCGGCATCGGCCATATCGGAGATACGGGTTTCGATAATTTCCGGTTCGAGCGCATCCTCACGCATCCAGCTGTCGAAATCGGGTGTGAGGGTCAACACTTCCTGAACCCGGGCCTTCAGGCCCTCGATATCCCATTGCTCGGGATAGCTGCCCGGCGGGCAGGCATCGGCGACCATCGCATTAACGGTTTCGTGCCGCATGTCCTCGACCACGTCACCGACCGTATCCGCATCCATGATTTCAGAGCGCTGCTCGTAGATCACCTTGCGCTGGTCGTTCATCACATCATCATATTCAACAACCTGCTTGCGCGCTTCATAATTGCGCGCCTCGACCTTTTTCTGAGCCGTTTCAATGGCTTTCGACAACCATTTGCCACCGATTGCTTCGCCGTCCTCGAGATTTTTGTTCATCATCTTGGCGAACATCGTTTCGGTTCCAAAGATGCGCAGCAGATCATCTTCGAGGCAGAGGTAAAAGCGACTCAGTCCGGGATCGCCCTGACGACCGGAGCGGCCGCGCAGCTGGTTATCGATCCGGCGGCTTTCGTGCCGCTCGGTACCGAGAACGAACAGGCCGCCCGCCTCTCTCACCCGCGCGCGCAGCGCCCGGACTTCTTCTTCGATCTTGGCAATCGCCTTGTCTCTCTCCGGACCGGCTTCCATCTCGCCAAGCTCTGCTTCGATCCGAAAATCGATATTGCCGCCCAATTGAATATCGGTTCCGCGGCCAGCCATGTTGGTCGCGATCGTTACCGCACCGGGTGCGCCGGCTTGCGCCACGATAAGCGCTTCCTGCTCATGGAACCGGGCGTTCAGCACGCTATGCTCGACATTTTCCTTGTTGAGAAAATCCGAGAGCAGTTCGGATTTTTCGATCGAAACGGTGCCGACCAATACCGGCTGACCCTTTTCACTATGTTCCTTGACGGTTTTTGCAATGGCGGCAAATTTGTCGAGCGTATTTTTGTAAAACTCGTCATTCTCGTCGATCCGCAACACCGGCTTGTTGGTCGGAATGGTGACGACGTTCATCTTGTAGATTTCAAAAAATTCGGCGGCTTCCGTCTCCGCGGTGCCGGTCATACCGGACAGCTTCGGATACATACGGAAATAATTCTGGAAGGTGATCGACGCCATCGTCTGGTTTTCGGGCTCGATCTGGACCCCTTCCTTGGCCTCCACCGCCTGGTGCAGACCATTGGACCAGCGCCATCCTTCCATCATCCGGCCGGTAAATTCATCGATGATGATGATCTTGCCATC
>JABMNS010000150.1 GCA_013204445.1 Sphingomonadales bacterium | reverse complement strand
GGTTACTTGTGGTACAAACGTGGCGCAGGGCGAAGGTTTCTCATGGGTTTTCCGTGCCATTTCTTGGTGGATGGATCGACTCTGTGTTGGTCTCGGCAAGCAAAACTCGATCCGGCTATTCGGAAATTTTTGCAATCTCTTCATCCAGAACGGCCACGCTCATACCCAGTTTTCTGACCGCCATGATGTTCGTTGCCGATTGTCCGTCAGCGCCGAGAAAAATATATTGATCCACCGGAAAGCCGCCATCCATGGTGAAGCTAATATGCATCCGGTTGTCGTCCACCGAAATTGCAACCGGACCCTTGGCATCGCTCAACGATCCGCGATATATATTGCTGCTGACGCGGTGAATGCGCCAACTGCGTTTGCGGGCAGACTTATCGCCTTCCAGCACCTCTTGGTCCAAGGTGAGAATTCCCTTTTCGTCTACTATGCCGCGGCCATTAACGGTCACGGGGGTTGGCGAGGACAGGATTTTCTTCAAAATACCGCGGCCTTCGGTCCGGCCGGAAAAGAATATCATCGGATCAAAAACCGGCGATGACACAAACGCCGGTTGCTGATCAGGCAAATAGGCGCAGCCCGGTAGCGCCTGAATCAGAACGCACACGGCAACGAATTGAAGCCAGCGACCTGCTGCACCAGCTCCAGATGAGCAACTGTTTATAGCTGCAAACATGAGTTTATTTGCGAACCAGGAGCGGAAGGCTAAGCCAACCGTCATTACTGTCGGCGGCCAGTGCTTAGCATCGCGCCTCGGCGAATTTGTTGCAGACGGCCATTGCTCAGCGGGCGCTGGTAGCAAATATCATTGCTACCAGCGCCATATTGCATTCAAGCCGCCTTAGCTTTGGATATCATGGCAGCTACCTCGTCCAGAATGAGCAGGCGCTGCTTTTTAAGGGCTTCGCTTCGTTCATCGGACGCAGCTTCCACTTCCGATTCAATGCGGTGAATTTCCTTGTTTACGTTGTGATAGAGGTCCGAAACTTTCCGGAAATGCCGAACTGAAACTTTCAGTTCATGAAGAATGTCGACGTCATTCGGAAATTCGGCATGAAAATCGTGCAATACGTGGCTCATTGATATTCCTTTGTTCCGATGGATTTTTTTCAAACTGACGCTGAGTAAGACTTGATCCCTCGAACAGACCTAGCCACTCTTAATACTGCAAATATTGGCAAGCACTCCTCCCGCCCATCAGGGAATCTACTTACTGTTCGTTTCGGCCGCACCAGAAGCACTGGATGACGGGTAGAAATGCCCGTGATCACCTGTCTCCTCTGATTGCCATAATTGGCTTTCTGATCAATCTGCTTTGGCTCAGCTCTGTTTTGGGAGAGCGGTAATCATGACAGGCTTTCCGACAATCCTTTTGGTGGCAAGCGCCGGCCTACTGGGATTTCCTGGCATTTTTGGTATTGGCTTTGATCGGAACAAATATAATCGCTGCAAAAACTTAAGAGTTCGGATAATGGGAAACGATCGAAATAATAATCGATGTTTAAACAGAGAAACCCCGAAATGACAACTGATACAAAATCGGCTGAAAAGCTGCTGCCGACGACATTGGCAGCGCTAGGAATTGTGTTCGGGGATATTGGCACCAGCCCGCTTTACGCCTTCCGCGAGAGCTTTCTCGGCTTGGCGCATCTTGATGTCACGCGAGTTCATATTTTTGGCGTTTTGTCGATGATAACCTGGTCGCTGATCATTGTTATTTCGATCAAATATCTGCTGGTCGTCATGCGTGCTGACAATGAAGGCGAAGGCGGGATCATTGCTCTGGTGTCGCTTTTGCAGACCAAAGTGTCAGGCACATCACGTTTTCGTCATATTTTAGTCGTGGCGGGATTGTTCGGAGCGGCATTGCTTTATGGCGATGGCGCGATCACGCCCGCGATTTCCGTTCTCAGCGCCTTAGAGGGGCTCGAGCTAGTGACCGCAGCATTCACGCCCTTTGTCATCCCGATGACGATTGGGATATTGATTGGCTTATTTTCGATCCAGCGTTTCGGGACTGCGAAAATCGGGCGCGTATTTGGTCCCATTTTGATATTCTGGTTTCTCGCGTTGGCGCTTCTTGGCTTGCGAGGCATCTGGCTAGAACCTGGAATCCTGTTGGCCCTCAGCCCGACTTGGGCTGTCCAGTTTCTGTTGTCCGAACCAGCAACCGCTTTCCTGGTTTTGGGGACGGTATTTCTGGTGGTGACGGGTGGTGAAACCTTATATGCAGATATGGGGCATTTTGGTGTAAAGCCGATCAAGCTGGCATGGTTCTCGCTCGTCCTTCCCGCGTTGTTGCTCAATTATTTTGGCCAAGGCGCACTCGTCCTTTCGGACAATCGTGAAATTACCCAACCGTTTTTTCACCTCGCGCCAGAATGGGCCCTGATTCCGCTGATCATTCTAGCAACCATTGCCACCGTCATTGCATCACAAGCAGTTATTTCAGGCGTTTTTTCACTGACCCGCCAGGCAATGCAATTGGGGCAACTGCCGCGTATGGCGGTGGTTCAGACCGATGGCGAAGAATTTGGCCAGATCTATATTCCGTTTGTAAACTGGATGTTGTTGATCGCCACAATCGGTCTCGTATTGCTCTTCCGTACTTCGGGTAATCTGTCGTCAGCTTATGGTCTGGCGATTGCGATGGATATGGTTATCACGACGTTCCTCACCCTTTTCATTTTGAGCAGATGGGGTTGGAACAATTTGTTGCTGGTTGGCCTAGCTATTATATTCATCCCGCTCGACTTCGCCTATTTTGGCGCGAACATATTGAAGTTCTTCGACGGCGGTTGGTTTCCGACAATCGTTGCCGTTCTCATTTTTGCATTGTTGACGATTTGGACACAGGGCAGGAAAAAATTGCGGCAACAAATTCAACATGGCGAATTGGAAGCCTCTGAATTCGTAAAGCGGCTGCCGTCCAGTTCGATCATTCGTGCGCCAGGCATAGCGGTATTCATGACATCTTTATCCAAAGGTGTTCCGACGTCACTGTTGCATCATATAAAGCACAACAAAACGCTGCATAAATATGTGGTCTTGTTGCATGTCGAAATCAGACCGACCGCTAAAATCGCCAGGAAAGACCAGATAATTATCGAAACACTCGGTACGGATTTCTATCGAATAACGTTCAACTATGGCTTTAACGAGCTGATCAATGTTCCCGGTCGGTTGAAGCGCTGCAAAGCAAAGGGACTTGATCTCGATTTCGAGAAAGCCAGCTATTATCTTGGCCGCGAAACGATCACGTTCAAGCGATCTGGAAACCTGTTGCGCGGCATTGCCAATTCGATTTTTTCCTTTCTCAATCGCAATGCCGGCAGGGCCACAATATTCTATGGCATTCCTCCCAATCGGGTGGTGGAACTGGGATCACAAATCGAGATCTAGAGAGTTTGCCGGTGTCCGCGATCCGGATGACATGGGCATCGGCTTCTGAAGGTATCGGCAATTTGCACTGAACTCGTTACCGATGTTCGATATTTTTTGTCTTGTCCCGTCAAAAGCGCTGAGCCGCAGCAGTAATTCGCTGCAGGCATGCACATCTTAGACGGGTAATTTGTTGCGACAGCCCGACATTACTGGGAGCCGGAAAGCTTGATAGAGGAACCTTCCGGTGGGAACGCGATCAAAGCTATATTTGCGTCCCACAACGAACGCTTTTTTTTCATTCTGTGAAATTTTATCATTGGCCGGCCTCAAGCAGAAAACTAACCGGACCCTCTGAACCCATCGGGGTCGCACTGCTGAAAGAACGCGGAATCGGTTAAGCGAATAAGCGGATAAGACGGCGATAGGATAGTTCTTGCTATCTATTTAACCCAATCCAGTCCCATGTCCTGATAGAGGCTTCGATCTTCATCCCAGTTCGCGCTCACTTTGACGTGGAGATAAAGATGGACCGGTTTGCCCAATATTCCGGACAGCTCGGCACGGGCTTTGGCGCCGATTTCCTTGATCTGGTGACCACCCTTGCCAAGAATAATGGCTTTCTGGCTGGCCTTCTCGACCAGAATCTGCTGGTGAATCTCCAGCGATCCATCGGGCCGTTCCTTATATTGTTCCATCGCTATGGCGGTCGCATAGGGCAGTTCCGCATGCAATTGCCGGAAAACCTGCTCGCGGGTAATTTCCGCAGCGAGAATGCGCTCGCTGGCATCCGAAACCTGATCGGCAGGAAAATGCCAAGGGCCTTCGGGCATCGCGTTCACCAAATAGGATCTCAGCTCTTCCATCCCGTCGCCGGTTTTGGCGCTGACAAAAAATGTCTCGTCGAAATCGGCCAGTGCATGCAGCTTGACGACATGGCCGAGCATTTTGTCTTTTGCCGCAATATCCACCTTGTTCATGACAAGAATCGTCTTCTCCGACCGATGCTTAATCCGTTCCACTATTGAGGTGACCTTAGACCCAAGCCCCGCCCGTGAATCGACCAACATCACGATAATATCGGCATCTTCAGCGCCTTCCCAGGCGGCGGATACCATCGCCCGGTCGAGGCGGCGGTGCGGTTCGAATATGCCCGGCGTATCAACCAGCAAAAGCTGCGTATCCTCTTCAATCGCGATGCCCAATAGCCGCGTCCTTGTGGTCTGCGGTTTTGAACTGGTGATCGCGACTTTCTGTCCGACCAGCGCATTGATCAGTGTTGATTTGCCGGCATTGGGCGCGCCGATCAATGCTACGACGCCGCATTTTTTAGTCATGTGAATTTTTCCAGAAATTTCTTTGCGGCTTCGGTCTCGGCTGCCTGAATGGCGGAAGCGGTAGCCTCGACCTCGCCAATATTGCTGACACGCACCCGAACTGTGAACTTCAAATCATGATGGGGGCCGCTTTTTTCGACCAGTTCATATGCCGGAACCTTGCGATTATTGGCGGCCGCCCACTCCTGCAGTGCCGATTTGGGATGCCGGATATCAGCAACTGTCGCGGAAAAGCGGCTTTTCCAATGATTGAGTATGAAACTTCGTGCCGCCTCCATGCCATGATCGAGATAGACCGCGCCGATCAGCGATTCCATGACGTCTCCCAAAACCTTGACACTGTGGCGCGCGCCATCGTCACGCGCTTGTTTCCCCAACAGGATATGATCGCCAACCCCGATATGCTTGGCGACTTCACCGCAGACCGAGCCAGACACCAAGCCATTGAGGCGCTGCGACAATTGTCCCTCCGGTTCCAGCGGAAATTGGTGATAGAGATGATCCGCAATCACGAGTCCCAAAACCCGGTCACCCAGAAACTCCAGGCGCTGATAGTCTTTTTCCCCATGACTCCCATGGGTTGCGGCTCTGATATATAGATCTGGAGTCAAAGGCCGTTTGTTGGTGATTTCTGCAATCCAGTCAAGAAAGTCCAAACCGCTCAAAATCTTTCTCCGATCCGGTCCCAGCGCGCGGCGGTAAACCATGTCCACGGTTTGATCCATTCGGCCGAACCATCGGTTGAGAAGACAGAAACCAGAGCCTTGCCGACAAGATTCTCTTCCGGCACCATGCCGATAGCCTGTCCTTCTTGCGCAGGAAAGCGGCTGTCGGCGCTGCGGTCCCGGTTGTCACCCATCAAAAACATATGGCCCTCAGGTACGATGAAAGCTTGCGTATTGTCGCCTTCGGAATCCTCGTAAATATCCAGGATGCGATAGGTCACTCCATTGGGCAGCGTTTCCTGAAACTGAGGATAGTGGCAGATCATCGTACCATTTCCTGCTGCCGCTTCAAACTCGTCACGGTAACAGGGGCTATTGGGTGTAACAGGATGTTCGAAATCTTCGATTCTTGTCCTCTCGACCATTGTTCCATTGATCGAGAGGACACCCTTGGTGACCTGAACTATGTCTCCCGAAAGAGCGATCACTCTTTTGATATAATCATCGTGTGCGCTTGGCGGAGCCTTGAATACCACGACATCGCCGGGCGTTGGCGAATGTGGCAAAACCCGACCGGGAAACAGCTCTATATTGAAAGGAAGGCTGTATTTG